>NZ_QPET01000013.1:0-169756 GCF_008368855.1 Bacillus sp. TE8-1
TCATCTGTTTGATCTTTTAACACTTTAAATGGAATGCTGTACGCACCATCTGTAATTGTGTTAGAATTTGGTTGTTGATCTGGGTCAGGCTTTTGGTCGGGCTTCTGACCTGGATCGGTAGTTTCATTTGGATCTGGCTTATTAGCTGGGTCCTCTTTTTCATTTGGTTTTTCTACATGAATTGGTGTAATGCTATTTTGATCAAATGCAATACGAACGTCGTACTCATGATGATAATTTAAAAAATCAATATCTACTTTTACTTTTGCATTTAATACCTTTTCTACATCTTCTACATCAAATTCTACTACTCTTGTATCTTTTTCTTTATCTTCACTAATTACATTTGTCGCAACTAGCTTACCTGCTTTTTCTGTTTCAAACTTCGTAATCCATGAACTATTCGTTAATGTAAAGGATACTTTCTTTTTCCCATCCTTCACTTTTAAAGTTCCCGGACTTACTGAATATTGATTCATCATCGATTCTTCATCTGATGTATCTTTTAAAACTTTGAAGCCAATTGAATATTCACCGTCAGCCAACTTGGTAGCTGCTTGAACTGCAAGTGGTTGTAATGTTGATACGAATGTAAATATCATTAAAAACATAGCAACAATAATTTTTGTATACCTGTTCAATGGAACGACTCTCCCTTTTGAAAATTATTTAATACTGTTCCCATCAAATACAAAGCGAATATCATACGAAGCATTATAATTAATAATTGGAATATTAATTTTCACCTTGCCATTTAGTTTTTTTGACAAGTCAGCAACTTCAAATTCTACAACTCTAGTATTATCTTTTTTGTTTTCACTTAACACGGTTGTTTCTACAAATTGACCATCTTTTTCTACTTGGAAACTTTTAATAGAAGCACTATCTTTCACTTTAAATAAAACATATTGTTTTCCATTTTTAACTGTTAATGTTGCTGGGCTTTCAAAATAACTATTCATTCTAGACGATTCATCTTTATCGCCTTTCCATACAGTAAAAGCAATATTATATTTTCCATCAGCTAGTTTTGTAGCAGCCTTTGCATCTTGTAAACCTAGTGTTGCGATAAATGTAAATAAAACAGCAAATACGGCAATAATCATTTTAAATTGTTTAAACATATATTCATCACCCTTCAAAAGATTTATTTACTCAATTTCACTTTACGAATTAAGAAAGCACCTGAAATAAGAATTAACGCTGCAAACAATCCAATACGTGCTTCATCGCCTGTTTTTGGGTTATCTGTTTTTTCAGCTTTTCCATTTTCATTTTTTGTTTCTTTATTCACTTCTTTAGCTGTTTCCTTACTCTCTACTTTTGTTTTCTCTTCTTTTACTTGTGTATCTGTTTTCGCTTGATCATTATTTTTTGTTGTAGCAGCTACGCCATTATCGCCACCTACAGCTTTTACATTTGCATCAAAAGCAAAACGAATTGTGTAGTGGTGGTCATAGTTTGCATTTGGTACAACAACATGAATTTTTACAGCTGCCGGTTTGGATAAATCATCTACTTTAAACTCTACTGTTCTTTTATCTGCCGATTCATCTTTACTAACAACTTTCGCATCAACAAAATTCCCATTCTCTGGTGCTTTAAATTCTGTAATCCAAGCACTATGATTCATCGGAACTTGTACTCTCATCTCACCGTTTTTCACTATTAATTTTGCCGGCTTTTCAAAATAGTCATTTGCCATTGAAGCTGAATCATTTTCCGCTTTTTGAATTACGTAATTAATATCGTAAGTACCATCAGCTAGTTTTGCTGAAGCATTCCCGTATGGCATTACAAGAAAAGCTAGCATACATACGAACGTTATAATAAAAGCGGGTAATACAGAAACCTTTTTCATTTTTCTTGTTTCCTCCTTGGTTATCTTTCATTTCACTTTTTCTGAAAATGATAATTATTCTCAATTCATAAGAAAAAAAATAATCTCTTCTACCTATTATTTAATTAGCATTCTTTTATGTAACATAAGCGTTATTGATTATCATTCTCATTGGATATTAAAAATAATATCTCACCCTATTCCTTATACGAAGGCATAGAAACTGAGAAAAAATTATAAAACGTATTTATTGATTATCATTCTCAATGTAAGTCAAAAAAAATAAACTTTCTCTTCTCCTCTTCTTTCACCTCTTCCCATAACAACACTATAGTTATAGAAACCCCGTTTCCCTCACTTCCCTTCCAATATTTCCACAACTAAGTCAATCTTAGCCTACTCATAAATTTTTTGTCAACTATATTACGTATAAAATTTTTAATATCTAAATTTCTCTATATGCGGCTTTTTTTACAAAAAAAGAGACTTTCTATTATAGAAAGCCTCTTTTCTCTATTTTTCTACAGCAATTTCCTGCTTTTGAAACTTAGAAACTATATAACCAAATCCTATACCGAATATGCCTGGAACTAACCAACCAATTCCTACACTATATAATGGAATCTTATCTAAAATAGGTGCTAGCGCTGCAATTTGAAGATTTGCATTGTGTAACCCATCAAAGAAACTTATTGCAAATGCTCCTACAATCCCACCCACATACATCGCTAATGGAAGACGAACGTAGTTTTCAACAAGTGATAATACGATAAGTACGATTCCAATTGGATAAATTGCGATTAAGATTGGTAATGCTAATGCATTTAACTGAGTTAACCCAAGGTTTGCTACCATAAATGCTAATACACAGAAAATGAAAACGACTTTTTGATAAGAAAGCTTTGGTAATAAAGAAGAGAAGTAATCACCACAAGCTGCAACAATACCTACAGAAGTTGTTAAACATGCTGCTGTAATTGCGATCCCTAGTAATAAAGTTCCGTAGCTACCAAATAAATGATTCACGACATTTGTTAAAATAATTCCTCCGTTTGCACCCATTCCAAGTGACACACTAGAAGCTCCAAGATAAGCAAGTGCTAAATACACAAGTAGTAGACCAAGCGCTGCAATAAATCCTGCAAAGATTGTTACTTTTGCAATACTGTTTTTATTTGTAATTCCTTTTTCTTTTAACGCATGAATTACAACATTTCCGAATACCAGTGCTGCAAGTCCATCTAAAGTTAAATATCCATCAATAAATCCTTTAAAGAGAGGAGCACTATACGCTTCTGTCGGTGCACCAAATTCTCCAATTGGTGTAATAAGTGCTTTACCTACGATAATTGCAATAACAGCTAATAATATTGGAGTTAGCACCTTACCAATACGACCCACTAATTTCGAAGGATTTAAAGCTAAATAGAAAGTGACTGCAAAGAAAATAAATGTAAAGATAACAAGTGGATATGACTGACCAGCTATCTCACTTGGTAAAAACGGTGCAACACTCATCTCATAAGCTACTGTTCCTGTACGCGGCACACTTACGAATACGCCTAAACATAAATAAATTGCAGTGATAAAAACAAGTGCGAATATAGGATGTACACGTCCTGCTAGTTCATTAATATCTCCCTTTAAAGCTATAACAATTACTCCTAATAAAGGTAGTCCAACGCCTGTTACGATAAAACCAAACAGCGCGATCCATACGTCCGTTCCAGCACCTTGTCCTAACGCTGGTGGAAAAATCATATTACCTGCACCGAAAAATAGTGCAAATAACATTAAACTTATTGCAAACATCTCTGAAAACTTTAAAGATGATTTCATTTCTACTAACCTCCTAAAATAATAAATTAACAAAATATTCTGAACTAAAATCCGTCACATATCCTCTTTCAAGCATACTTCCCCGTAAAAGAACGCAAAAAACACCCGTCCCTAACAAAGGGACGAGTGTTGAAATCGTGGTTCCACCCTTATTCTAATAAAATGAATTCATAACGAAATAAGCTCATTTTATAGCTCGTGTAAATTGATAACGGTTTTATCCGCCAAGAATTACAATGCATCATGTATGCAGTTCACTCTTGAAGTTTAGAGGTGGTAAGCTTGTCTTTTCGTATTAGGAAGCTCACAGCCTAAGGCTTCCCTCTCTGAGAATCGTAAAATACAACTCATGTCCTCATCATTACTTTTATAAAATATCTTGTCGAAACTTGTTGTTTTTTATTATATGGGCTATTTTTTAAAAAATCAATAGTTTTATTTTTTCTGACAAAAAAATATAGGGAGAAAATTTTTCCTCCCTATAACTGCCCTATTAAAATTTCTAACTCTTCAGCTGTAACGCTCCGCCACTTTCCAACTTCAAGCTCATTTAGCTCTATATTCATAATGCGTACTCGCTTTAGCTTTATTACAGTAAATCCGAAAGCACGACTCATTCTACGAATTTGCCTGTTCATTCCTTGCGTTAAAACGATACGAAATGTTGATTGATCGACTCTTGTCACTTTGCACGGCTTCGTCATTCCATCTTTAATCTTTACACCGCTGGACATCTCATTAATAAACCAGTCCGTAAAAGGTTTATCGACTGTGACAACATATTCTTTCTCGTGCTCATGATCACCGTGTAAAATTTGATTCGCAATGCCGCCGTCATTCGTTAATAAAATAAGTCCTTCCGATGCTTTATCTAATCGCCCAACTGGAAAGATTCGCTCTGGGTAATTGATATAATCAATAATATTATCTTCAATATGATCGGCTGCTGTACAAGTAATTCCGATTGGTTTATGAAATGCGATATACACCTTTTCTTTCTCTTCTTTCGCAATAACCTGTCCATCAATCGTTACAACATCACCATCGCTCACAAGTGCACCGTGCGTACATATTTCGCCATTAATAGCCACGCGTCCAGCTTTAATAAGGCGGTCTGTTTCACGTCTTGAGCAGGATTTTGCTTCGCTTATGTATTGGTTGATTTTCATGTTTTGTTCCTTTTCACATATATTAAAAGCGTCAATCTATGGCAATATCATTCTGCCACGATTGACGCTTTTTCACTTCGCAAAAACAACTAAATAAATAACCCCAATCACCAAAAATATTCCACAACAAGCTAACAATACTTTTGCAAGTTTGTCCATAAACATATAATGGTTTCCCCTTTGTTTCGTTGTTTTCTATTTTAATTCGACAACTGTTACGCCTAGGCCTCCCTCGCCCATGTCACCGTAACGGAAGGTTTTTACACCGCGATGCTTCTTCAAGTAATCTTGTACACCTTGGCGAAGTGCTCCTGTCCCTTTACCGTGAATGATTGATACGCGAGGATAGCTTGCAAGCTGGGCATCGTCTAAGTATTTCTCAACGCGCGCCATTGCATTTTCAAATCGTTCACCACGAAGGTCAAGTTCTAATGAAACGTGATAGTCTCTACCTTTTACCGTTGCAACTGCTTTTTTCTCTGTTTGCTTCGGTGTGTTAATGTATTCCATATTAGATTCTTTCACTTTCATCTTCAGAATACCGATTTGTACGCTCCACTCTGTATCGCTTACTTTTTCAAGTAGTTGACCTTTTTGACCGAACGTTAATACTTTCACTTCATCACCTGCACGTAACTGTTGTTTCGGTGCAGTATTTTTCACATTTACTTTTTGTTTCTTAACAAGCTCTGGCGCTGCGCCTTCTAGACGACTCTTCGCTTCAATTAGCTCGTGGTCTTTCACATTTGCAAGCTGTGCTTTACGCAATTGACGAAGTTCTTGAATAATGCCTTCTGCTTCTTTCTTTGCAGCTTCGACTTTTTCTTCTCCTTCTTTTTGCGCTTTTAATAATCGTTCATCGCGATCTTCGTTAAATTCAATGATTTGACGTTGTAACTCACGATGAAGTTTCTCAGATTGTTTGCGAAGCGCTTCTGCTTCGTTCCAGTCACGCTCTGCGTTCTTCTGGCTTTCTTCTAACTTCGCAATCATATTTTCAATTTTATTCGTATCTGTACTAATGTGATTGCGTGCTTGCTCAATAACGCGATCAGATAATCCAAGACGTTTCGAAATTTCAAAGGCATTACTACGGCCTGGTACACCGATTAATAATTTATAAGTTGGACTTAATGTATTTACATCAAACTCAACACTCGCATTAATAACTTGCTCACGGTTATATCCGTATGCTTTTAATTCTGGATAATGCGTCGTTGCAACAACGCGAGCACCGCGATTACATACTTCATCTAAAATTGAAATGGCAAGTGCAGCCCCTTCTTGCGGGTCTGTTCCAGCACCTAATTCATCGAATAAAACTAAACTTTCAAAATCAGCTTTTTCTAAAATATCAACGATGTTCACCATATGTGAGGAGAACGTACTTAAACTTTGTTCAATCGATTGCTCATCACCGATATCAGCAAAGATATTTTTGAATACACAAATCTCTGACTCATCCATTACTGGAATGTGAAGGCCAGATTGCGCCATTAACACACAAATACCAACTGTTTTCAGCGTAACTGTTTTACCACCTGTATTCGGTCCTGTAATAACAATTGTCGTGAAATCTTTACCTAACATAATGTTATTTGGCACGATTATTTCTGGATCGATAAGCGGATGGCGTGCTTGTCTTAAGTCCATGTAACGCTCGTTATTTACAATCGGCTTTGTCGCTTTAATTCGCTTCGCATAAAAAGCTTTCGCAAAGATGAAATCAAGATTTGCAACTACTTCTACGTTTGATAAAACGATATCCGCTTCTACTGCCACTTCTTCTGTTAACATTAATAAGATGCGTTCGATTTCTTGTTTTTCTTTCACACGTGCTTCTTGCAGTGCATTATTTAATTCTACAATGACTTGTGGCTCAATAAATAACGTTTGTCCAGAAGCCGATTGATCGTGAACAATACCACCATATACGCCGCGATATTCTTGTTTTACTGGGATTACGTAACGTTCGTTACGAATCGTTACAATCGAATCAGACAACATCTTTTGCGCGTTTGAAGAGCGCGTCATATTTTCTAACTTTTCACGAATACGACTTTCCGCAGTACGAATTTGAGTACGAATACCACGCAGTTTATCACTTGCGCTATCGACTACTTCACCGCCGTCACCGATGCAATTTGTAATTTTCTTTTCTAAATCATATAAAGATACAATTTGAGCGACGTGAGTTTCTAAAATCGGAAGCTCGACACCGTTATCAGCCATATCTTCAATGAAGCGTTTCATATTACGACTACCATACATCGTATTTGCAATATCAAGTAATTCATTTGGACTTAACATACTCCCAATTTTTGCACGCTTCACATTTGAGCGAATATCCGTAATACCACCTAATGGTGCACTACCTTTTAAACGAATAACTTTCGCTGCTTCATCCGTTGTATCTTGCATTTCTACAATTTCTTCAAAATCAGTGCTCGGCACTAAATGCTTCACTTTGTCACGACCAAGTGAAGATGCTGTATGTTCAAGTAATTGTTCTTTTACTTTATTGTATTCTAATACACGCAACGTTCTTTCTAACATGTTGCAGGTCCCCCTTGTATTACTTATTACGTTTAATATAGTCTAATAAACGTTCAATATCCCACGTGTTAATCACGTTATCTTTTTGAATCCAACCTTTACGTGCTGCTGCTACACCTGTTTCCATATCTTCTAACATTTCAAGCGTATGAGCATCCGTATTAATCGCTACTTTCACACCAGCATCTTGTGCTTGTTTTAATAATTTCGCGCTTAAATCTAGACGGTTCGGATTCGCATTTAATTCTAAAACTGTATTTGTCTCTTTTGCTAGTTCAATTAATAAATCTGTATCTACATCATAACCCTCACGACGCCCGAGAAGACGTCCTGTAGGATGGGCAATCATTGTGACATGTTTATTCTCAAGTGCAGTACGTAGACGCTTCATAATCGTTTCACGGTCTTGTGAGAAGCTAGAGTGAATCGCTCCAATGACATAATCTAATTCTGCTAATACTTCATCATCAAAATCAAGCGAGGCATCTGGTAAAATGTCCATTTCAATTCCGCGTAAAATTGTAATGTCTGGATACTTTTCATTCATACGTTCAATTTCTTTCGCTTGCTCACGAAGACGCTCTTTCGTTAAACCGTTCGCCACTTTCAAATATTGCGAGTGATCAGTAATCGCCATAAACTTATATCCACGAGCACGGCACGCTTGTACCATTTCTTCAATAGAAAAAGCACCGTCACTCCAAGTTGTATGCATATGTAAATCACCTTGTATATCGGAAAACTGAATTAAGTTCGGATACTCTTTAATTAATTCAATTTCTTTTCCATCTTCACGCACTTCTGGCGGAATAAATGGCAAACCGAAATGAGCAAAGAAGTCTTCTTCAGTCTCAAATGTTTTCACTTCACCTGTTTCCAAGTTCTCTACACCGTACTCACTAATTTTCTCGCCTTTATCTTTTGCGATTTGACGCATTTTTACATTATGGTCTTTTGATCCTGTGAAATGGTGAAGAGTTGTAATAAACTCTTCTGGTTTTACTAAACGGAAATCAATTGAAATATCATATTCATATTGAAGACGGACAGAAACTTTCGTATCTCCACTTGCTATTACTTCAATCATATTATCAAATTGTAGTAAATGCTCACGTACCGCTGCTGGTTCTGTCGTTGCAATGATAAAATCTAAATCTTTCACTGTTTCACGAACACGGCGCAAACTACCAGCGCGAGAGAAACGAATTACTTCAGCAATATTCGACAATTTCTCCTCTATTTCCCCGGCAATAGGCAATACCATCGCAATTGGTAAACGCTCTGGACGAGAGCCTACTTGATCGATTGCTTCTAATATTTTCTCTTCTGTCTTCTTACCGAAACCTGCTAAAGCTTGTACTTTATTTTCCTCACAAACAGCTTTTAGCGATTCCATATCAACAACACCAAGTTCTTTATATAACTTAGCTACCTTCTTACCACCAAGTCCTGGTAGTTTTAATAACGGCAATAAGCTACTTGGTACTTCTTTTTCAAGTTCTTGTAATACTTCAGATGTTCCCGATTCTATATATTCTTGAATAACGGCTGCTGTTCCTTTTCCGATGCCTGGAATCTTTGTGAAATCTTCAATTTCAGAAAGACTACGATCATCACTTTCTAACGCTGCTGCCGCTTTACGAAATGCAGATATTTTAAATGGATTCGCGCCCTTTAATTCCATAAAAAGCCCGATTGTCTCTAATAATTTGATCACTTGTTTTTTATTTACTTTCATCATTGTCCCGCCTTTCTTTCATAGAAAAAAACTTCTCTTTCCGAAAAAAGAGAAGTTATACTCTGCTACCTGTCTGCCATAGTTCCTTCACCTTTTCAGAGAGAATCGGTGTATCGTCTACAATTATTTTGCTAATTGATGATTGTTGTAATGGTGTTTGTAATTGTTCAATCGGAAGAATGTTCCCAATGATAATTAAGACAAACAAAATAATATATACTTCTAAAAATCCGAGGATTGCCCCCGCAAACGCATTTACTTGCTTTAAAACCGGTATTTCTGCAAACATATTTAACAAATTACCAAGTAATGAAAGTGCAATTTTAGTGATAATAAACAATATGATAAACGCAAGCGCTTGATAAAATACTGTCTCAATATTATTTGCATCAATCCATTCTGGAACAGATACGTTTTTATCAAATGGATACGGAATAAATTTCGCAAGTGCTGGCGCTAAATCTTTACAGTACCAGTATGCAACAAGGTATGCGATAATAAAGCTTGTTAACTTTACAAGTTGCAGAATAAACCCTCTGCGTAAGCCGAGGAAAAATCCCATAACAAGCAGTAAAATGATAATAATATCAATCATGTTATTCCATTCCTTTTTTTGTCATACTTTCTTTCAATTTCTCATGTTCTTCTTTTAATTTTATGTAATCGTGTATGACGTTTACCGCCGTCAATACCGCTAGTCTACTCGTGTCAAGCGAAGGATTCTTGGCATTGAGTTCGCGCATTTTATCATCCACAATCGCTGCTACCATGCGGATATGACTTGTACTTTCATCGCCAACAACTGAATATTGCTGACCATAGATTTCTACATTAATTCGACTTTTCTTTCCCTTTTGTTGTGACAACTCACCGGCCTCCAATCACGTACAGAATCCTAAAGTTTATCATACCATGAACCTTCATAATATGGAAACAGAAAGAACAATCCGATATGATAAAAATAACAATATAAAAAAAGGGGCGACCATTATGTCAAATTCTATCGTAATTCAAACAAATTCTACAGTAATTGAAGACATGAAACAACAATATAAACATTCGCTTAGCTCAAAAACTCCGCAAGGCGGAATCTTCATGGCAAAGGTACCATCTTGCACGATTACAGCGTATAAATCTGGAAAAGTAATGTTCCAAGGAGGCCGCGCTGAAGCAGAAGCTTCTCGTTGGCAAACTGTCTCTCAAACACCGAAAACAGCTGTAACAAAATCTGTCGATTCCCATCGTTATGCGCCTCCTGCTTCCATCGGTACAATGTCTATTGTAGGGTCTGATGAAGTTGGTACGGGAGATTTCTTTGGACCGATGACAGTCGTTGCTGTATATGTGGATGCAAAGCAAATTCCACTACTAAAAGAACTTGGTGTAAAAGACTCTAAAAACTTAAATGACGATCAAATTACTGCCATTGCGAAACAACTTCTACACGTTGTTCCTTACAGCTCCCTTGTCCTTCATAATGAAAAGTATAACGAGCTATTTGATAAAGGAAACAACCAAGGTAAGTTAAAAGCTTTACTACACAATAAAGCTATTACAAACTTATTAGCTAAAATGGCACCTACAAAACCTGAAGGCGTCTTAATCGATCAATTCACACAACCTGATACATACTATAAATATTTAGCAAAACAAAAACAGGTACAGCGTGAAAATGTTTATTTCGCTACGAAAGGTGAAAGCGTCCATTTAGCAGTAGCCGCTGCTTCTATTTTAGCTCGCTACTCATTCGTAAAACAATTTGACGAACTAAGTAAAAAAGCTGGTATGCCACTTCCAAAAGGTGCTGGTAAACAAGTTGATATCGCCGCTGCTAAATTAATTCAAAAAGTAGGTAAAGAAAGATTACCTGAGTTTGTAAAACTGCATTTTGCTAATACAGAGAAAGCGTTTCGCTTATTGAAATAGTATCGACAAAAACAGGGGCTTACAAACTCCTGTTTTTTGTTTCATGTGTTCTCGATTCAATGTAATTGCATTTACTATTTTCCTCTTCTAACTATATCGCTAAATTAACTCATTTTTAGTAATTCCCCTATAAAAAAGGAGAGCCGCCAAGACTCTCCCTTTTTTATATTAGCTTCGTTTCTGCTTCTTATTTGATGAAGATACTTTATGAGAACCCGTTTCATGTGTTGTTGTCCCTTGTCCTTCCACTTCTGGAGAACCTAGGATTGATCTTGAATGGTCTTTTCTCACTTTTTTACTCATTGCACTCACCCCCAAGGTTACTTTTTACTTAAGGGTAAAAAACTATTCAACATAATAATCTGAACATATACTCGCTACTCTTTTACTCTCGTGTTTGGTTTTCGCTTATGTCCCATAGACGCTTTGCTGCATCCTTATCCAAGGCAGCTTCAGACATTTCCCCTACTTGTTTATCGGCATAGTAATAACCACTCTGATTAGTAAATCCAGTTGATTCTGCTAGCCATACTAAAGTTTCAGCACCTTTCTCCGGCGTACGGGAGAAAGGTTTCATTGCTGCCATAGTTAAGCGAGCAGCTAGACCATTATCCTGGTTAAAATTTGTATTCACTAGCCCCGGGTCAAAGCTATAAGCACTAACACCCGTTCCCTCCAACCGCTGTGCCAATTCAGAGGTGAATAAAATGTTAGCTAGTTTTGTTTGTGCATAACGCATTGTAGGACCGCCCATGAACTTCTTAATACCGCGATACAGTTGTTCTGCATCTAGATCATCGAAATCAATTCCCTTTTTAGCCATTTTATGACCGTGAGATGCAGTGGTAATGACGCGAGCAGGAGCACTTTCTTTTAAACGCTCCAACAACAAATCTGTAAGTAAGAATGGACCTAAATGGTTTACCGCCCAGGTCATCTCCAAACCGTCCTCTGTAATTTGTCTTGTTTGAAATAAAGCACCCGCATTATTTACTAATATATCAATTCTCGGACATCTTTCTAAAATATTGGTAGCTACCTGGCGTATAGATTGTTGGGAAGACATATCAGCGAAAAATATATCTACCACTGCATTCCCATCCGTTATATTTTCAAGTTGAGTCATAACATCATTCGCTTTTGCTTCATTACGTGCAATGATTCCTAGCTTAGCACCGCTTTTTGCAAACACCTTAGCTGCCGCTAATCCAATACCACTTGTTGCACCAGTGATTACTATATACTTGTCACGCAATGTCCACTTTGTATGACTTGGAATTTCCCCCATTGTATAAAAACCCCTTCCCTATATAAATGTCGCATTCATTTTACTTATATATGAAGTGGGAATTGAACTATGAACAACATCTTTTCTAGTCGTGAAATACTTTATAAAGTTCAGGTTGCAATTACAACCTTTCTCAATAAAAAAAGCGAGAGCAGTTGCTCTCGCTTTTTTTATATCTTAAAACTCAGAAGAACCTGGAGTTCTTGGGAATGGAATTACGTCACGGATGTTAGCCATACCAGTGATGTACATTAGGAAGCGCTCGAAACCTAGACCGAATCCAGCGTGTTTTGTACCGCCGTATTTTCTAAGTTCTAAGTACCACCAGTAGTCCTCTTCGTTCATACCTAATTCTTTAATTCTGTCTACTAAAACGTCCATTCTTTCTTCACGTTGGCTTCCGCCGATTAATTCGCCGATGCCAGGAACTAGAAGGTCAGTAGCAGCTACTGTTTTACCGTCTTCATTTAAACGCATGTAGAATGCTTTAATGTCTTTCGGATAGTCAGTTACGAATACAGGGCGTTTGAAGATTTCTTCTGATAAGTATCTTTCGTGCTCTGTTTGTAAGTCAATTCCCCATTCTACTGGGTATTTGAAATCAGCACCTGATTCTTGAAGCACTTTAATTGCTTCTGTATAAGTGATGCGACCGAAGTCAGAGTTAATTACGTTGTTCATGCGCTCAAGAACTGTTTTATCAACGAAGCTGTTGAAGAATTCCATTTCTTCTGGTGCATGCTCTAATACGTATTTCATTGCATATTTCAGCATATCTTCTGTAAGATTCATTACGTCCCCTAGTTCAGCGAATGCAATCTCAGGCTCAACCATCCAGAACTCAGCAGCGTGGCGAGTTGTGTTTGAGTTTTCCGCACGGAATGTAGGTCCGAATGTATATACATCACGGAATGCTAATGCATAAGCTTCAGCGTTCAGCTGTCCACTTACTGTTAAGTTTGTTTCTTTACCGAAGAAGTCTTTTGACTCATCAACTTTTCCGTCTTCACCTTTTGGTAGGTTATTTAAATCTTGCGTTGTTACGCGGAACATTTCGCCAGCACCTTCTGTATCACTACCAGTGATGATAGGTGTATGAACATGTACGAATCCACGCTCTTGGAAGAATTGGTGAATCGCAAATGCTGCGATAGAACGTACGCGGAACGTTGCAGAGAATGCATTTGTTCTTGGACGTAAGTGAGCGATTGTACGTAAGTATTCAAATGTATGACGTTTCTTTTGAAGTGGGTAATCAGAATCTGATAAGCCCTCGATATCAATTTTTTCTGCTTTAATTTCAAATGGTTGCTTCGCTCCAGGCGTTGCGATTACTTTACCTTCTACTTTAACTGAAGAGCTAAGTGGAAGTTTTGCAATTTCTTTGAAGTTCTCTAATTCTGTATCGAAAACGATTTGAACGCTTTTGAAGAAGCTACCGTCGTTTAATTCGATGAAACCAAATGCTTTTGAATCACGTAAGTTACGAATCCACCCTGATACTTGTACTGTTTGATCTGCATACTTTTCTGTATCTCTATACAGACTTTTTACTAATGTGTTTTCCATAGTGAAATTCTCCTTTGCTCATATATTTAAATACAAAAAAACCTTTCATCCATAAAGGGACGAAAGGTTAAACTTCGCGGTACCACCCAATTTGTCATAAAGACCAACTTTAACTCGTATGTAATACATACTTCCCGGTTTATAACAGGCCGGATTCCCGTCTAAGTCTACTCTTGAATACAAGATTCAATTTCGGTTAGCAACTCCAAGGTGTTCTTCACATATACCGCCTCATCAGGCTCTCACCGTCCCTGACTCGCTTTGGATTATAGTATATACTACTTTTCCTTATCATCGTCTTTCATTTTGTTAAACTAAAATTAATGTACTACATTCGAGAGAAAGATGCAAGGTGTCGGAAAATATATGAGCGATTTTTGTAATATATCGACTTACCGATAGTATCCGACAACTAACCCAATAAAAAAATTGCCGGAATGAATCCGGCAATTTTCTAATTACTTACGTAACTCCGCACCGAATTTCTCTTCTACCGTTGTTAGTACACGGTTATGTGCTTCTGTTACTTCTTCGTCTGTTAATGTACGTTCTGCATCGAAGTAAGTCATAGAGAATGCAAGTGATTTCTTGCCTTCTTCCATTTTTTCACCTTCGTATAAGTCAAATAGTGTTACGTCTTTCAGAAGTTCTCCGCCAGCTTCAGCAATGACTTGCTTCATTTCACCAGCTTTTGTTTCTTTTGTTACTACAACAGCCATGTCACGTGTCATAGATGGGAAACGTGGAATTGCTGAGTAGTAAGTTTCTTCAGCGTCTGCACCGAATACTTTTACAAGAGATAATTCAAATACGAATGTATTTTTCACATCTAATTGTTTTTCTGCTTCTGGGTGCAATTGACCGATGAAACCAATTACTTCGCCATCTAATACGATATCAGCTGTACGGCCTGGGTGCATACCTTCACGTTTTGCTGGTGCATATGTGATTTGGTTTGCAACGCCAAGTACGTCGAATAGTCCTTCTAGTACACCTTTCACAACGAAGAAATCTACTACTTTCTTCTCACCTTGCCATGCATGGTGAAGAGCAAGACCTGTCATAACACCTGCAAGATGTTGTTCTTCTTTCGGAAGTTCTCCTTCTTCTGTCGGTAAGAAGATAGAACCTACTTCGTATAAAGCAACGCTGTCGTTTTTACGAGCGACATTGTATGAAACTGCTTCTAGTAATTGCGGTACTAAGCTTAAACGAAGTTGGCTACGTTCTTCACTCATTGGAAGCGCAAGACCTACAGGCGCCTTTTCGTTTGGCTCAACCATATATTGTTTCGCTTTGTCAGCGCTTGTTAATGAATACGTGATTGCTTCATATAAACCAGCACCCTCTAAGAAGCGGCGTACTTTACGACGTTTCGTTTGTGCTGATGTTAATTTACCACGAGTCATCGTTCCAGAAGGTAATGTAACTGGAATGTGGTCATAACCGTATAGACGGCCCACTTCTTCTACTAAGTCTTCTGAAATTGTAATATCAGGACGACGTGCTGGTACATTTACATGGAATGTTCCTTCTACTTCTGTGAATGGGAATTTCAAGTTTGTGAACATTGTACCCATTTCACTCGCAGAAATATTTGTACCTAATACACGGTTTACTTTTTCAGCAGTAACAGATACTGTACGCTCTTGTACTTGTAAGTTGTCAGCTTCTACTACACCTTCAAGTGCTTCACCGCCAGCATATTTCGCCATTAAAGCAGCTGCGTGTTGAATTGCTTCAAATGTACGTGTTGGGTCGATTCCTTTTTCGAAACGTGCACTTGATTCACTACGAAGACCTAAGTCTTTTGATGTACGACGTACTGTTTGACCTGCAAAGTATGCAGACTCAATTAGAACGTTTACTGTCTCATTTGTAACTTCAGAATCCGCCCCGCCCATTACACCAGCAACAGCTAAAGCTTTCTTGCCGTTTGTAATTACAAGGTGGTGGCTTTGTAATGTACGCTCTTGATCATCTAACGTTTCAATTTTTTCGCCTTCTTTTGCAAGACGAACAACGATTTCTTTTGAACCTAATCTATCGTAATCGAATGCATGTAAAGGTTGACCGTATTCCATTAAAATGTAGTTTGTAATATCAACTACGTTGCTAATTGGACGAATGCCAGCTGCCATAAGACGAGTTTGCATCCACATTGGTGATGGACCAATCTTTACGTTTTTAACCATTTTTGCAATGTATAATGGGTTTTCTTCTTTCGCTTCTACACTTACAGAAATATAATCAGAAGTTTTTTCTGCTGTTTCTTGTAAGTCGATAGCTGGAAGTTTTACTTCGCGGCCATAAATAGCAGCTACTTCATATGCAACACCTAACATGTTTAAGCAATCTGCACGGTTTGGTGTTAAGCCAAGCTCAAGTACTTCATCGTGTAAGTTTAAAATTTCAAGTGCATCTGCACCAACTTCAGCGTCACTTGGGAAGATAAAGATACCATCTGCGTATTCTTTTGAAACTAACTTTCCATCAATACCAAGCTCTTGAAGAGCACAAACCATACCGTGAGAAGCTTCACCGCGTAGTTTTGCTTTTTTGATTTTGAAGTTACCAGGAAGTACAGCTCCAACTTTTGCAACTGGTACTTTTAAACCTTTTGCAATGTTAGCAGCTCCACAAATAATTTGAACTGGCTCTTCTTCACCGATATCGATTAAGCATTTGCTTAATTTATCAGCTTCTGGGTGTTTTTCACATTCTAATACGTGACCAACTACAACACCTTTTACACCTTTATTTAATACTTCAACGCCTTCTACTTCAATACCACTTTTCGTGATTTTGTCTGCTAGTTCTTGTGCTGTTACATCTTTAATATCTACATACTCTTGTAACCAACGATATGATACGAACATACTTATCCTCTCCTTCCCTTACGCTCGTTTGAATTGTTGTAAGAAACGTACATCATTTGTATAGAAATGACGAATGTCATCTACTCCGTATTTCAACATTGCGATACGCTCTGCGCCCATACCGAATGCGAAACCTTGATATTCTTTTGAATCATAACCAGCCATTTCAAGTACGTTCGGGTGAACCATACCTGCGCCTAGAATTTCAATCCAGCCAGTTCCTTTACAAGTGCCGCAACCTTTGCCATGACACATCATACAAGAAATATCCATCTCTACAGATGGCTCTGTGAATGGGAAGAAACTTGGACGAAGACGGATTTCACGATCTTCACCGAACATCTTTTTCACGAATACTTGCAGTGTACCTTTTAAGTCACTCATACGAATGTTTTTATCAATTACAAGACCTTCAATTTGCATGAACTGATGTGAATGCGTCGCATCATCGTCATCACGGCGATACACTTTACCAGGACAAATAATTTTGATTGGGCCTTTTTCTTTATTATTTTCCATCGTACGTGCTTGCACAGAAGATGTATGTGTACGTAGTAACGTTTCTTCTGTAATGTAGAATGTATCTTGCATATCACGCGCTGGGTGATCTTTCGGTAAGTTTAGTGCTTCGAAGTTGTAGTAGTCTTTTTCTACTTCTGTTCCTTCAGCTACTTCATAACCCATACCGATGAATACATCTTCAATTTGTTCAACAACAGCTGTTAACGGATGGTGGCAACCTGTTTCAACAGGACGACCTGGCAATGTAACATCAATTGTTTCAGTAGCTAGTTTCGCTTCGATTACTGCTTTTTCTAAGTTACTAATTTTGTCTTCTAGACGCGTTTGAATCGCTTCACGTACTTCATTTACTAATGCTCCCATACGTGGACGCTCTTCTGCTGATAATTTTCCCATGCCGCGTAATACTTCTGTAATTGGGCCTTTTTTTCCTAAATACGCTACGCGTACATCGTTTAAGCCCTTTAGCTCTTTCGCTTCTTCAATAAGCTCTAACGCTTTTTGCTTTAGCTCTTTTAAACGTGCTTCCATTTTGGAACCCTCCTAATTTTAAAAATAAAAAAACCTCGCTCCCAAAAAGGGACGAGGTAAATTCGCGGTACCACCCTAAATTGACAGAACAAGTCTGCCCACTCATTAGTTATAACGATCAATTCTGACCGGAACGCCTTTACATATACATGGTCCTGGCGTCAACTCCAGAGGTGAATTCACTTCCGTCTACCATAAGAATGCTTTCAGTCTACGGCACTCTCTCCCTATATGGCGATTTTGTAAGTTACTCTTCTCTATCAACGTTTTTCGTTATTTAACTTTATAATATAATGTACTTCAACTTATTATAAGAAGTTTTTTATTTGTTCGCAACCGGGCTTTGCAAATAATACGTTAAAATCCCTGCTGCAACCGCAACATTTAATGATTCTGCCCCGCCGTAAATCGGAATATACAAGTTTTGATCCGTTTTTGCAAGAATTTCTTGGCGTACGCCATTTCCTTCATTTCCTACAATTAATGCAAAACTGCCAGCCGGCGTTACTTCACCATACGGAACTCCATTTTCAAGAGCTGTTCCATATACAGGAACGTTATTTTCTTTTAACTTGTCTACCCATTCTTCTAAGTTCCCTTTTACAATTGGTAAGTGGAAAATAGAGCCTTGTGTAGAGCGGAGTACTTTACTATTGTAAACATCAACACAACCTTCTCCAAGCACAACAGCGTGAATACCAGCTGCATCAGCTGTACGAATAATTGTTCCTAAATTCCCTGGGTCTTGCAGGCCATCTAATAAAAGGAATTTCCCATCAGTAAGCGCTACTTCTTTCTCATGCTTCTCACAAACAGCAAATACACCTTGCGTCGTTTCTGTTTCACGAAGTATTTTTACAATCGCCTCAGGTACGATGTACATTTCCACATCATTAACTGTCCAATCTTTCGGAAGGTCTGTCTGATCTGAAACGATAAGTTCTGTTACAATTCCTGTCTTCAAAGCTTCCTCGACTAAGTGGAATCCTTCTACAAAAAATAAACCTTTTTTATCGCGTTCTTTTTTCGTTTGCAGCTTTTTCCACTGCTTTACACGCGGATTTTGTACTGAATCAATGTTTTTCATAATATGTATTTCCCTCTCTTCTTGTCTTATCATTATAGCCTATTTTTCATACATATTTACATAAAAAAGAACAAAAACTAACGTCAGTTTCAATTCTGAAGAAGAGGTGAAAGCAATGAGTTTTAATTTACGCGGTGCCGTATTAGCGAATGTATCTGGAAATTCACAAGATCAATTACAAGAAACAATCGTCGATGCAATTCAAAGCGGCGAAGAAAAAATGCTTCCAGGTCTTGGCGTTTTATTTGAAGTCATTTGGAAAAACGCTGATGAAAATGAAAAGCACGAAATGTTAGAAACACTAGAGCAAGGATTAAAAAAATAAGCAATTTGAAAATCACCTTTGCATAAGCTAAGGTGATTTTTTTGCAGAAATTTTTTTTCTTCTCCTAAACATTTCTACTTTACTAACGAACTATGATGGAGTACAATGTTCAAAATACATTTAAACCGATCGATTTTTCTTCATATACACCATAAGATAAAAGGAGTGAATGTTTTATGCACCGTATTACGCTTGAACAAATTTTTAAACACCACATTACACAAAAATACGTAAACCGTTCTGGAATGGTCCACGCGATCGCTGTCGCTTACCATGCGTTTCACCTAGCCAAAAAGCATCACGCCTCAGTCGATGCTGCCACAAAAGCTGGCTTCCTTCATGATATCGGACATCATACGTGGTACACAGGCGGCGAATGGGATTATGACTTATATAAAAAGAATGATATCCATGCAATTAAAGGCGCTGAAAGAGCACATAAATTACTTATTAGATTAGGAGAACATCCAAAACTAGCAAAAGAAATTTCTATTGCAATTCTTCTTCATACAGATTCTTTCTTAGTGGAACAAGAAATTGAAAGAACATCTCTTCAAAATATTATTAAATGGGCAGACGAAGCAGATGAAGAACCGGGCGGAGCGCATCATTATCGAACAATTTCTTATGAAAAAGCACTTAAAGCAATTCAGCAATTAGATCGATTGGTAGAGCGTGAATTGCAAATAGAGCAAGCAAAATTGAATAACAAGACAGAACATAGTTATCAATGAGAAAGAGGCATCACTACAGGGTGATACCTCTTTTATTATTTTATGGAAAATACACCTTTATATGTAATATTTAAATATTACGCCTGAAAACAAAATACCTTATAATTAAATATACAAATATAAAGAGGTGATTCTACATATGCAACCCGCTACACAACTTTCTAATGAACAGAAATACTCTATGTCATGGGGACAATTTATTAGCTCCGTTGTATTCGCTTTTTTCGGAACCGGACTTATTACTGTGTTCCTCGCAATGCCCTTAACAATTTATACAGCCGGTCTTACAGATAAAAAACAAATTGCCCTGTATGAATCTATCGTAAATACTGCAAGTATTGTATTACAGCTAGCCGTGTTGTTATTCTTCATTTTTAAATTCGAACCCGCAAAAAAATTACTACTACAATCATTTAACTTTAAAGCACTGAGAGAATGGCGTACATACGTATACTTACTTCTTTTCTTCGCTATAAACATTTTACTCAATTACATCTTGTTAAATTATGTGTTCCAAGACGCAACAAAGCAGCAATCTTCCGCACTAAGCTTAGACGTCTTTAAGCAATATCAAATATTATTACTTCTGGGCTTTGCAATACTCACACCCATTTTTGAAGAACTTATTTTCCGTGGTTTTATACTTCGCTTCTTCTCAGAACGCTTTCCATTTTGGATTGCAGCCATCGTAACAAGTTTCTTCTTCGGTATCGCTCATACATACTCACTTGGGGTAATGGTAATTACTTTCTTTATGGGATTATTAATGGCCATTTTATGTAAAAAAACAAAGTCCATTATTCCAGCTATGTTATTTCATATTATGAATAACATGTTGGCATTCTTGAGTTAAAAAGAGGTATCATCGCGATACCTCTCTTTACTCTTTTATCATAACTTCAAACTCTTCTGCGGTTAGCGTTTTTGATAATCCGTATCGTTATTACCCATTCCCTTCAATTTATATATACTCATTAATAATATCCAAAATAAACCTCATGTAGTAAAATATAACTTAATTCACATAAAGGAGTTTACATATGTTCAGTATTATTTGGATGCTTTTCACGCCACTTCTCTTACTATGCGGGATTGCTGGTGGTATTTTTTTAATAGTAACGGGGATTAAATATCGGAAATTACTCGTTGGTTTAATGGGGCTACTTAGCCTATCCTTTGTCACACTACCTTTTGTTCTTTTAAGTGTAGGGATTCATATCGATACAATTTTCCCGATTCCAACTGCTCTTTACTGGACCCTATTTTCTTTAACTGGATTATTAGCAGGGGTAAGTGGAGTACAAGCCAAAATTAAAAGTATACGTAATATGGGATTCATTATTTTTACCATTGGAATATTAGGTGTTATCTTCTGGGAGCTCATGTCTGTAGGTGATTCATTCTATATATAATATTTTTTAGCAACCTACAAATCGGAGGTAATACAGAAGTGTTTGGAATATTAACTTGGATGATTTTAGCTCTTACTTTAATGTTATGCGCATTTATCGTTGGTATTTTTTTAATTATTTATGGTATTAAATGTCATAAATCACTTACTATTATAGCTGGTTTCATTAGCATATTACTTATCGTTGTTCCTATCGTTTGTATAGGTTCTGGAATAGATTTAGAGGGGATGGTTCCAATTTCGGGAACTTTATATTGGTGCTTCTTCTCTTTAGCTGGACTATTAGCTATTATAAGCGGCAGGCAAATATCGAGTATTTGTTCTATGGGGATAATTTTGTTTCTAGCAGGGCTGTGCTCCGTAACTGGTTATCATTTTTTATATCTCACTCTTTAAAAAGACAAAAAAGCAGGGAAATTAATTCCCTGCTTTTCTATTTGGTTTATTGCCTGATGGTAAGAAGAACGATAACACCCAAGCGATACCTGCTAGTATCGTTGCGATTAAGAAGGCATCGTTAATACCGTTAATTGCAGATAGCTTTGAAATTTGTCCATATAATAGTTGTGTGCTCATCGCGTCTCCTGCTTGAGCTGATCCAGCTAAGGCCGCTAAGCTTTGACCCATGCCGTGTACTTTATCAACTAAAATTGGGTTTGATGTTGTTAACATGTTGCCGTAATCAGCTACGTGAGCAGTCGTTTGTTGCGTCATAAGTGTAATTAAAATCGCTGTTCCGATTGAACCCGCTACTTGTCTTGACGTATTTTGCGTTGCTGTACCGTGAGAAATTAATTTCATCGGTAGCGCGTTCATACCAGCTGTCATAATTGGCATCATAATGAATGACATACCAATTGAACGTATAATATAATCCGTCATAATAACGCTATACGGTGTATCCATCGATAATTTTGTAAATTCATATGTCGCATACGTCGTAATTGCCAATCCAATTATCGCTAATGGACGAATGCCATATTTATCGAACAATTTACCCGCTACTGGTCCCATGATCCCCATAATTAATGATCCTGGAAGAAGTAGTAAACCAGATTCAATTGGCGTAAAGCCACGAATGTTTTGCAGATATACTGGAAGCAATAACATACCTCCGAATAATGCCATCGTAACGATTGCGTTAATTACTAAAGTAAAAGTAAATACTGGATATTTAAATACTTGTAAATCAAGCATTTTATTGTCCGTTGTTAACTCTCTCCAAATAAATAACGCTAAACCAATTACACCGATAATAAGTGAAATAACAACTTCTGCACTAGTCCAACTATTATTTCCAGCTTCACTAAATCCGTACAATAAGCTTCCTAGTCCAATACTTGAACTAACCACACCGAATATATCTAATTTCGTTTTAGACACTGGCTGAGCTAGTGTAAAGAATTTTAAAGATAGGAACGTAATAATTAAACCGATAATAAACATCGCATAGAACATTAAGTTCCAGCTATAGTTTTCAATCACCCAACCTGTTACAGTTGGTCCGATAGCTGGTGCTAAAATCATTGCTACACCTAGTAATCCCATCGCCGCTCCGCGTTTATGAGGCGGGAATAACGTCATGAAGATATTCATACCAACCGGCATTAAAATACCCGCACCAACAGCTTGAATTACGCGACCTGTCATCATCATTGTAAAGTTTCCTGAAGTAGCACAAATGATAGATCCTACCGTGAAGAATAACATTGCTGCTACGAATAATTTACGATACGTAAATCGTGAAACTAAAAAGGCACTAATCGGTACTAAAATACCATTTACAAGCATGAAGCCTGTAATTAACCATTGTGCTGTTGAAGTTGATACATTAAATTCATTCATTAACGGAGGTAATGCAACATTAATGATTGTTTGGTTTAAAATAGAAACGAACATGCCTAGAATTAATACAGCTACAACTGCTTTTACGTTCACATTCTCTACAGGCATAGACATTTGTTTTTTCGGCACTTGTTTTACTTCTTCTTGCTTTCCTGTTTCTAACTCAACTACATTAGAAATTTCCGATTCTTGCTTTCGTTCAATTTCTTTCTCTTCTGTTTCAACTTTACTTACTTCTATTTTACTTACGGCTGGGACTTGTTCTTCTCCCATTTTCGTTTTTTTCTTTCGTAAAAGACGATTTACAAGGAAGAAGACGATTATACAAAATAGTGCATATCCTGCAATTACAATTGAGGACATCTCATCTCCCCCTTACTTATGAATACGAACTGTCACATTCATGCCAGGAACAATATTTACTGATTTGCTATGATCTAAAGAAATTTTAACTGGTACTACTTGTGTTACTTTCGTATAGTTCGCTGTTGCGTTGCTTGATGGCAACATAGAGAATGTATTCGCTGTTGTTAAGCCAACTTGTTCTACTTTTCCTGTTAACGTTGTATCTGGGTATGCATCTACATACACATCTACATCTTGACCTTTTTGAACATCATCAACATCTGTTTCTTCAATGTTTGCTGTTACCCATAAATTGTTCATATCAAATGCATAAGCAATCGGGCTACCTGCTCCAACGAAAGCATTTGTTGTCGCGTTTGATTGTACAACTGTTGCATTTTGCGGAATTGTTACATCTACTGTTTGTTCTCCATTAGCTGCCGCTACAGTAACAGTACCTAATTTATCGTTCTCATTATAATTTTTTCCTACTTCAGCTTTCCAGTCAGTTAGTTTACCTGCTACTGGTGAAGCAACCGGAATTACCTTTCCATCAATCTTTGCATTGTCTGTTTTTAAGTAATTTTCCGTTTGATTGTAATAGTAATAACCGCCAATACCGCCGCCAACTAGTACAATTAATGTGATAATGTTGATAATTACCATTCTTCGAAACTGATTCATTGCATTCCTCTCCTTATATCGCATATAATTTTTTTCTAAACTATTTATGTCCTTATTGTTTAGATTGTTTAATTGTTAATTATATTAACCTTTTAACAAAAAAATCACACCATCTGCAGCGTAAATCGAAACTTCTCTACCTGCGAGCGGTGCTGATTTCTGAAGGACTATCGTTTATAATTATAAATAATTATTTTGAATCTACAACCGACAATTTACGTATGAAATGTTGCTTAAACAACAATATAATACCAATATGTTGTTTAAGTATAGAAAATTAAACGAGGAGAAGGAAAATGTCTATTAAAAATACAAATGATCCACGTGTAAAGCGAACGAGACAACTCATTCAGGATGCTTTTGTCGCTTTAGTAGGCGAAAAAGGCTTTGAAAATGTAACTGTGCAACATATCGCAGAACGCGCTCCTGTAAATCGCGCTACATTTTATAGCCATTACCATGATAAATATGACCTATTAGACAAAAGCATTGAAGAAATGTTAGAGAAGCTAGCAGAAGTAATTAAACCGAAAAATAGAAATAAAGAAGATTTTCAACTTACATTTGATTCACCTCATCCTACATTTTTGGCTTTATTCGAACATATCGCAGAAAATGTAAACTTTTATAACGTTATGCTTGGGGATAAAGCTGCCGGAAACTACTCTTATAAAATGATGAAAACAATACAAGTGCATTTAACATTAAGCTTGTCTATTTCACAACCAGATGATGAAGATCTTATGGTTCCTCGTGATATTTTGATTAGTTATGTGACAGGGGCTCACATCGGAATGATTATGTCATGGTTAAAAAAAGGAATGATATATACCCCACATTTTATGGCGATGCAATTAACTCGTTTAATTATTTTAGGTGCTCATACTGCAGCGGGATTAGAACGGCCTTTTTAAAACATAAAAAAGCGAAGGAGAAGCTCCTTCGCTTTTTCTATTAATTAAATGTAATGTTATGTACAGCCTCTTTATCAAGACGTTTAATAACTTCTACAATTAACTTCACTGCATTTTCATAATCATCACGATGTAACATTGCCGCATGAGAATGGATATAGCGCGTTGCAATTGTAATTGCCATAGAAGGAATACCATTTACAGCAATGTGAATCGCACCCGCATCCGTTCCTCCGCCTGCTACTGAATCATATTGATACGGGATTTGTAATTCATCAGCAACATCAACTACGAAATCACGTAAACCTGTATGTCCAATAACAGAAGCATCATATAAAATGATTTGTGGTCCATCGCCCATTTTACTTTGTGCTTCTTTTGACGTTACACCCGGTGTATCTCCAGCGATACCAACATCTACTGCGAACGCGATATCTGGTTTAATATAATTCGCAGATGTTTTTGCGCCACGAAGACCAACTTCTTCTTGTACAGTTCCAACGCCATATACAACGTTTGGATGCTTTTCATCTTTTAATTGTTTTAATACGTCAATTGCAATTGCACAACCGATTCGGTTATCCCATGCTTTTGCAAGTAACATTTTTTCATTCTTCATCACTTGGAATTCAAAGTAAGGTACAACTTGATCTCCTGGTCGTACGCCCCACTCCATCGCTTCTTCTTGGCTAGAAGCACCGATATCGATGAACATGTCTTTAATTTCAACTGGCTTTTTACGAGCTTCTGGAGGTAAAATGTGCGGTGGTTTTGAACCAATTACACCTGTTACATCTCCTTTACGCGTTACAATCGTCACGCGTTGCGCAAGCATAACTTGTGACCACCAGCCACCAACCGTTTGGAAGCGAAGGAAACCTTTGTCATCGATTTGTGTAATCATAAATCCAACTTCATCTAAATGACCTGCAACCATAATTTTCGGGCCGTTTTCTTCCCCTACTTTTTTCGCAACTAAACTCCCTAAATTATCAGTAGAAAGTTCGTCCGCAAACGGCTCGATATATTTCTTCATTACTTCACGTGGTTCACGCTCGTTACCAGCAATACCACGTGCATCTGTTAATTCTTTTAGCATTGTCAATGTCGCGTCTAATTTTGTCATTGCCAACACCCTCCTTTTTCTTCAGTCAATTCATTATACAATAATTAAATTGAAATATTCAAAAATTAAATTAGTATCCTTGTGTTTGACGCTGATGATTTACTTCATTTTTATCTAAATATGCTTTTTCAATCTCTTCTTGTTCAAATTCAAGTGCTTGTCCAAGTCGAAGATAGCTCGTAAATAATTCAATATAGTTTGTAATAGATGGTTGATCTGTAAAACGAATTACTTTCGCATATGTGTCTAAGAAAATTTCCACTTGTGTTTTATTCGTCTGTGCACATTTATAGAATAGGAAGTTTTTATCAATACCTAAATCAATTCCGATTGATAAAATAAAATGCAAACCATCTACGTATTCTTCTAATATTACTTCACGTTCTGATGCTGGTTTGTTGCTCCAATATTTAAAACAACGTGTTTCATTTGCAAGTTCTCCAATTTCTACAAGAAGAGCTAACATTTTTTCTTTTAATAATTTTTTCGGTTGTAAGTCATGTTCTTTTGCAATACGGTCATCTAATTCTTTTTGTAATTTAAATAGTTGTAGTAAGTCCATTCTATTGTCCTCCTCCAACATCGCATTTTACGCAACAATGTTGTTTCATCTCAAAGTTCATTATTATGTTTCAGTTCTTATGAATAAGTCAGCTATCTAACTCTTTATAAAATAGCTTGTCCTTAATTTACAAATACGTTTCAGTCATCGCTCTTAAATTGTTCATCTGATGAAAGTTCCATATCATCTTTCCATTATAGCAGTGTCGTTTCAGCTAGGAAAGATACTCTTCTTTCCAAACGGGCAGAATTGAAAAAAGCCAGGAGTATTCTCCTGACTTCATATGTATATTCTTCTATACTGCTATAACTTTTATATTGATTTTGTCATATTGATAACAACATAGCCGTTAATCTTTAGAATTTCTTTCACTTCTAACTTCTATTTGAATACAAATAAAAAAACCTTAGAAGAAAATTCTTCTAAGGTTTCAACTAATTAATTAGTTAATGTTGTTTTTTGCAACTGTTGCTAATTCAGCGAAAGCTTTTTCGTCATGAACAGCTAAGTCAGCAAGCATCTTGCGGTTAACTTCGATGCCAGCATTTTTAAGACCGTGCATTAAGCGGCTGTAAGAAAGACCATTCATACGAGCTGCTGCGTTGATACGTGTAATCCATAATTTACGGAAGTCACGTTTCTTTTGACGGCGGTCACGGAATGCATACATTAGAGATTTCATAACCTGTTGGTTAGCAACCTTGAATAATGTATTTTTTGAACCGTAGTAACCTTTTGCTAATTTAATTACTTTTTTACGACGTTGACGAGTAACTGTACCACCTTTTACTCTTGGCATAATATTACCTCCTAATTGTTCTATATATCAGCCGAACTTATTTTAAGTTGTCAAGCATTTGACGAATGCGTTTGAAGTCACCAGCGCTTACTACACCAGCTTTACGTAGTTTACGTTTAGCTTTTGTAGATTTGTTAGCGAATAAATGGCTTGTGTAAGCGTGAGAACGTTTCAGTTTACCTGATCCAGTCTTTTTGAAACGCTTTGCAGCGCCGCGATGAGTTTTTTGTTTAGGCATAGGTATTTCCTCCTCTATCTATTACTTATCGTTTTTCGGTGCTAAAACTAAGAACATACTGCGTCCTTCCATTTTAGGCTTAGATTCAACTGTACTAACTTCAGCACAAGCTTCTGAGAAGCGATCTAAAACACGTTGACCGATTTCTTTATGAGTAATGGCACGTCCTTTAAAGCGAATTGACGCTTTAACCTTGTCGCCTTTCTCTAAAAACTTGATAGCATTACGAAGTTTTGTGTTAAAGTCGTGTTCATCAATTGTTGGACTTAAACGAACTTCTTTCATGCTAATTACTTTTTGATTTTTGCGCTGCTCTTTTTCTTTCTTCTGTTGCTCAAAGCGGAATTTACCGTAGTCCATAATGCGGCATACTGGCGGTTTCGCATTTGGAGCAACTAATACTAAATCAAGATTAAGATTTGCAGCTAAGTCTAAAGCGTCATTACGAGACTTGATTCCAAGTTGATCGCCATTTGCGCCAACTAAACGTACTTCACGTGCACGAATTTGCTCGTTAATCATCATATCCTTGCTAATAGTAAGCCACCTCCAAGGTTTTCTCAGAACATATTTTGTAGTCATAGAACCCGAACAAAAAAAGTGCGGGCATACGACACCCACACTTGTAAAATCTTAAGTAAGAAATACATTTACCTGTTAACTGCGAATGCGTCCATCAGGTGAGAAGCGGGTGCTTCTACTTGTTCCACAAAACAATATTCTATTATCCTTGATGAGTTTATCATAGGACATGACGTCTGTCAAGAAGACGCGATGTGTTTTACTAACAACAAGAAATATTGTAACAAACAACTAACATACTTGCAATACTTTTTTATGATAAGTGTTACATGGTTATTTTTTCTAATTTTCCTCAAGTATATTACATAAAAAAGCCGCGGTATACCGCGGCTTTTTCTTATCGTTTTCCTTCTACTTTAATCATGTCAACAAAAGCATCTAATGCGATTGTTTCTGATTTTTGTTCACCATATTTACGTACGTTTACGCCGTTTTCAGTTACTTCATTGTCACCTACTACAAGCATGTACGGAATTTTTTGCATTTGTGCTTCACGGATTTTGTAACCGATCTTCTCTTCACGAGTGTCTAATTCAACACGGATACCAGCACGACGCAATTCGTCTTGTACTTTCTTCGCATAGTCTAAATGTACTTGCGGAGAAACTGGAATTACTTGTACTTGAACTGGAGCTAACCATGTTGGGAATGCACCTTTGTATTCTTCAATTAAGAAGGCTACAAAACGTTCCATAGTTGATACAACACCACGGTGAATTACAACTGGACGATGTTGTTTACCGTCTTCACCAACGTATGATAATTCAAAGCGTTCTGGAAGCAAGAAGTCTAATTGTACAGTTGAAAGTGTTTCGTCTTTTCCAAGAGCAGTACGAACTTGAACGTCAAGTTTTGGACCGTAGAATGCCGCTTCACCTTCAGCTTCATAGTAATCAAGACCCATTTCATCCATAGCTTCTTTTAACATACCTTGTGCTTTTTCCCACATCTCATCATCCGCATAATACTTTTTAGTATCTGCTGGGTCGCGGTAAGATAGACGGAATGAGTAGTTCTCTAAACCGAAATCTTTGTACACTTCTAGAGTTAAGTTTACAACACGTTTTAACTCTTCTTTAATTTGATCTGGACGAACGAAAATATGCGCATCGTTTAAAGTCATTCCGCGTACACGTTGTAATCCAGATAACGCACCTGACATTTCATAACGGTGCATTGTTCCAAGTTCCGCAATACGGATTGGTAATTCACGGTAGCTGTGAATATCATTTTTATAAACCATCATATGATGAGGACAGTTCATTGGACGAAGAACTAATTCTTCGTTATCCATTTCCATTGATGGGAACATGCCATCACGGTAGTGGTTCCAGTGACCAGAAGTTTCATAAAGCTCTCTGCTTCCTAGTACTGGAGTATATACGTGATCATAGCCTAAGCTTGCTTCTTTATCAACGATATAACGCTCGATAATACGACGAATTGTTGCACCCTTTGGTAACCAAAGTGGTAAACCTTGTCCTACTTTTTGGCTATTAGTAAATAGTTTTAATTCTTTACCTAATTTACGGTGATCGCGCTCTTTCGCTTCTTCAAGCATACGTAAGTGCTCATCTAATTCCGCTTTCTTAACGAATGCAGTACCGTAAATACGTTGTAGCATTTTATTATTGCTATCGCCGCGCCAGTAAGCACCTGCAACGCTTAATAATTTAAACACTTTAATTTTCCCTGTAGATGGAAGGTGAACACCACGACAAAGGTCGAAGAATTCGCCTTGCTCATAGATTGAAATAACTGCATCTTCTGGAAGATCGTTAATTAAATCTAATTTCAACTCATCGCCGATTTCTTCAAAGCGACGAATTGCTTCTGCACGTGGTACTTCATGACGAACGATTTCTAAGTTCTCGTTCACGATTTTTTGCATTTCTTTTTCGATTTTCTTGAAGTCTTCAACTGTAATTGCTTCTTCCATATCAATATCGTAGTAGAAGCCATTTTCAATTACTGGACCAATGCCGAGCTCAACCTTAACATCTTTATATAAACGTTTTAACGCTTGTGCTAAAAGGTGGGCTGTTGAATGGCGTAAAATATATAGGCCATCTTCAGAATCTAATGTAATGATAGAAACTGCACCATCTTCTTCGATTGGTGTAACAAGATCGATCATCTCATCGTTTAATTTTCCAGCTACAGCTTTTTTCTTTAAGCCTGGGCTAATAGAAGCTGCGATTTCTTCAGTTGTTACGCCTTTTGGAAACTCCTTCACAGCTCCATCAGGGAAAGTAATTTTAACTACATCTGCCATCACTGGTCACTCCTCTTTTTCTCAAAATAAAAAACACTCATCCCGTAAAAAGGGACGAGTGTTGAATTCGTGGTTCCACCCTTGTTCCAATTAACATAATTGTTAATTGCTCAAGTTCAACATAACGGTGTTGTCCGTTAGCAATTACTAGAAAAACCGTTCACTGCTAAAGTTTAGAGGTGGTAAGTAATAATCCCGTACTAGGAAGCTCACACCCTAAGGCTTCCCTCTCTGAAAATCGTAGAAAACTACTCATGTCCTCATCATGACATTTCAATATATTTCATTTATGTAGGTAATTATATGCTCAAAAACTTAGAAAATCAAGGGCGTTACCTTTATTTTTTAAATTTTTCACATTGCGCTCAAAATCATGTAATCCATGTAATTGGACCCGTTCTTGGAACACATTTCGCAAAGTAATTATCATATTATGGTCTTGTTCTTTCGTATATAAATAAATCTTTTTGGGCGAAATAGAAAGAAGCGGCGCAATTACTTTCGTATCAATATATACATCATTTTGCTTTAATAATTCCTCATCTATATATTGGACCAACTTCTCCTGTTTTAAACGTCTACCTTTATCATCATAAAAGATAAAGCTTTCATCAAAAATAAGATGCATGCAAGACAAACGTGATTTACGGCTACTTACTTGTTGCCGAAGCGTCTCAATGAACATTTGGTATTCTTGCTCCATCTTATATTCATCAATTGCCACTTCCGCAAGTTTAGCCACCATTTCCCTATATGTACGAAGACGAAAACGGATATATGATGAAAACGAGAATGAGAGCGGATCACAAAGCCAATTATTTAAAGAAGACTTAATATATGACTCAAATGCGTTACGCGTTAAATCCTGAGCTACACCTTTTCTTCTTCCCTTTAAAATCTCATGTGCCATGTGCAATATTTGATGACACTCTTCTTGTTCTTCATAAAAAAACTTTTCTTTTAAAATCGTATAAATCCACTCATTTTGTTTCACATTCACAATGAAATACACCATTACTGGCAATAAGATCTTTTCAATATAATTCGATTCACGTACTGGTATGTGAATCACCACTTTTTGTTCCTGTAAATACACACTCGTTTCCTTATATAATACTTCCGCTCTTTTCAGCAATTGTCTATATACGTGCATAGCATCATTTTTTTCTTCGAAGCAAATTTCAATCACTTTTGTCCCCCCTTTTATCCCCGCTCTAAAGGACTGTATCTATACGTTACAAATCCTATAAGAGTCCGTTCCGCGTGAAGTTCACTCTTAGTAGAATTACATTTCCTATCGTTAGAAAATCCACTCAATATGGCTTGCTAATTTTATATATATTAAGGGAGGGAGAAAAAAATGATACAAGCTACTATGAATTTTTATTGTATACTTTACTTATCAATAAAAGGGGGTATCCGAATGTTTGAATATAAATTCGTAAAAATCGAATTACATTGGGGGTTCACTCGCTCAAAACCAGCTGAAGACTACCAAGAAATTATTCAAGAACATGCTAGAAATGGCTGGAGGTTCGTACAGATTATTGCCCCTACGATTGGCAGTTCTGGACAACCTGAATATTTCGACCTCATATTTGAAAAGAAAATATCACTATAATACAAAAGAGCAAGCTTCTCAGCTTGCTCTTTTACTTATGACGACGGTTTTTCCCACCAATCGGAATTGGTTTCGCTAAATATTTAATTCGTTCCATAATACGTGCTGCCTTCATTTCTTCAGCCTCGCCACGCTGCGTATACGTTAAATGGTGTTCCAGTTGTTTAAAATCAAAATTAGACGTAAAGAACGTCGGTAAGTTTTCTAACATACGGAATTGTAAGATTGCACCGAGTACATCGTCACGGACGAAGCTTGACATCGCTTCTGCCCCGATATCATCTAACATTAAAACTTGTACGCGTTTAACCGCATCAATCTTCTCACCAATCGAATTATCTTGAATTGAACTTTTAATTTCACGTAAAAATTCCGGGAAGTATACGAGCATCGAACTTATTTTCTTTCGAGCAAGCTCGTTCGCTATTGCTCCTAACAAATACGTTTTTCCTACACCAAATTTACCGTACAAATATAAACCTTGTGCTTTTTTACCTGGTTCATATGTACTTAAAAATTCATTCGCTGCACCAATCGCATCGATACGTGCATTTAAATCAGAAGGATCTAAGTTTTCCATAGTTGCCTGTAAAATATCCGTTGGCATATATACACTTTGAACAAGTTTTTCATATTTCTTTCTCTCGTCATGCGCTACTTTTCTAACGCAGCGATCGTATTGAATATCAATCATCTTCCCTTGAATAACAAGCTTTGGCTCGTACCCTTGTAGCATATTTTTACATGAGCCTAAATCCGGACAATCCACGCAACCTACACTTTGTCCAATATATTCATATAACTTCACAAGACTGCGCTCAATCATAGAAGTCGTTACTTCACCCTTATGTTCGTCTATAAATTCTTTCACACGCGGATGCGCCATTACTTCTGCCTTTAATACTTCATATCTATTTTTAAAGTTTTCATTTTCCATTAATTTTGCAAATGAATTTTGAATATGCTCCATTTTCTCACCTCAAAGAGCGTTCATTCTCTTCTATTAATCACGCTTATATTTTTTTAACACTTCTTCTAGTCGTTTTCTTTCATCTTCTAGCGTACTTGCATCTTTTTCTACACTTACATCTTTCTTCTCTGTTTCTTTCTCTTGTTCTTTCGGCTCTTCTTCCTTAAGCCAATCTGGCACCATTTCTTTCCGCACCGTTTTCTTCGCCGTACGGCCTTTTTTCTTCGTCTCAGCCCACTCTTGATATTGACGGTTCTCTTCTTTCGCTAACGCCATCGCGTCCGCTACTGTACCGACCTTTTTACGTGCCCAATGCCCAGCAATCTTCTCGACATACGTTTTCGCAAGTTTCATATCTGAGCGTAGCATAACGTAATAAATAAGTACATTCACAACTCCTGGTGTCAATTTTTGATTAATCATGACATCTTCAACGATCTGCAAGTCCGCTTTCGTTGCCTCTGCACCACCAGAAATCTCTTTCAATAGTTGTTTTGGTGAGATTTCCTCTAGCTGCTTTATTAGCATCTCCTCTTGCGATGAAGGCTCTTTCTCTTTCATCGTACGTGCAGCATGAGGCTGTACTCTTTCACTTAATACCGGTAATGCTTGACCATTTTCAAATTGATACCAATCGCGCGCTCCTTTTCTAAGCCTTTCCATATCAATTGTTTGCATCTCTGTCACTGCACCAAGAACGATATTTTGCATCGATAACACATCTACACCATACACGTAAGCAAGTGTTATAACGCAGTCTCTCACTTGATCTGTAATCGCCTTTTTAGGAACAAGAGCGGACAATCCATCTACAAATAAAGAGAAATCAAAGAAATCATTCCAAACTTTCGGAGCGTCTCCCTTCTCGTTACTTGGCATAGTTGTCGTTTTTGGAATACGAAGGTCTTCTTGCGCATGCTCAAGCTGTCCTGGATTAAACGAACCAAACACATCATTGAAAGAACGCGTAACATTTTCATAAGAAGCAAAATCAAATTCTTCTTCTAAGAAATATTGCTTTACTTGATTATATTTTGTCCTGCTCAATCGATTGTATAAAAAGATACTTAAAACAATATCATCAAAAAACTGCTTCGGAGATAAAGGTGGTTGCAACTCATATATGAACATTCGAATATCTTTTTCTTTCTTAATATATACCTTCAAAAGCCCAATTGCCTCTAACTTTACTCGTTCCTCATATACTTCAGGAAGTTGCATTTGCATAGTCACCATAAGGGAATGATGCGTATTCTCTTTTCCAAATACACGATCTTGCTCAAGCTCTCCCCATAGTGTCATGTATAAGCTAAAAGCTCTACTACCTATTAACGGCTGATACAACATCGTTAACACTTTTCGGTCGTAATTGTGCAGTAGTCCTTTCGCACTTACTTTATAACGATCAATCGGCAATAGCTCCATCCATGACTGTTTTTCCATTCTTGCTTTTCCTTTCTCTCATCCAATCTATCCTCTACTTCATTCGTTCTATCTTCATTATATAAATTCTTAGTGAAAAAGAGCTATTAGCTTGCGCTTCTAGCTCTCTTATCCTATTACTTACGGTATGTAAAGAGAATAAAATACAACTTCTACTCTCTTTCTTTTTGCAGTATATCTTTTAATTCTTCAATAAATACATTTAAATCTTTAAATTGACGATATACAGAAGCAAAACGTACGTAAGCAACATCATCAATATCGCGAAGTTCTTCCATAACAATTTCACCAATCATATCACTTTTCACTTCTGATATACCTAAATTACGCAGTTCACGTTCCACGCTTTGTGTTACTTCTTCTAATTGTCTTAAAGATACTGGTCTTTTTTCACACGCTTTAATTAAACCGCGTAAAATCTTTTCTTTATTAAACTCTTCTCGTGTGCCTTCTTTTTTTACAACGATAAGAGGTGACTCTTCTACCCTTTCAAAGGTCGTAAAGCGACTTAAGCAGCTTTCACACTCTCTCCTTCTTCGAATAGAGCGCCCCTCGTCTACCGGACGCGAATCTAACACTCTTGTACCATTATGAGAACAGGATGGACAACGCAATTCATTCACTCCTTTACACTATACTCTTTATTTTTCTCTACTCACTTCACCTAAAATATATATACAATATTATATAACTCATTCTAACTCTCTTACCACTTTAAGTTCCAGCGCATCACTTTATCATCTCATCCTTAAAAATAAGATGGTATATAGGGCACTACCTCATTTGCAAGAGTCCAATTTATTCAACTAACGAGTACGTTATATTTTCCCTTTTTTATAAACTAAAAAAGAGGTGCATTATACACCTCTTTACATTTTAAATCAATTATGTTCTTTTTTAAAGAGCTTTTGTTTCTCTCTGCTTAATTTCGAAGCTACCAGTGCCTCGAGGAAGCTCGATGCTCTCACGCGTTTTCGCGTTTAAACCCTCTGCAATATATTCTGCAGCAACATTTGGATCAATACGATCCCCACAAGTATAAACATCAATACTTGCGTAACCGTGCTCCGGAAAGCTATGAATTGTTAAATGTGATTCTGAGATAATTACTACTCCACTTACACCTTGTGGTGCAAATTTATGGAAAGCAACCTCACGCACTTCAGCACCAGCTCTTAGTGCTGCATCCACAAATAATTGTTCAATATACGGCATGTCATTAAGCTTGTCGAAATCGCAATCCCAAAGTTCAGCGATCACGTGACGACCCATCGTATCCATAGTATCCATTCTACAGTTCCCCCTTGTAAATTTATTCTAACTGTTCGAATTGAAAACTAATTTGCAATTTGGCTTGCTCCACTACCACGGGGGAAAGTTAGTCCAGAGAGGTCCTAACCCTTTAAGTAGTGACTACGTACCTCAGCTCTTAAGTTTACGAGTGTTAGTATACTTTGTTTATTTTCATTTTGCAACAACAGTTTTTTCGATTTTCTGTCATATTTTCCTCTTTACTTTTCCCTAAAAAAAATAAACGATTCACAAATGCAGTAATCACAACGTTTCGTGGTATGTCCACTTTTTAAAATATACTCATATAATTTTTTTCCTTTTCAGAAAAAATTAAAAAAAGAGGGCAAATATTGCCTTGCCCTCTCCTCCCTTATTCACTTAAATGTGTTGCACATTTTCTTGTTTCGCTAACTCTTGAACAACTAACGTTACAAGATCTACAACACGACGAGAGTAGCCCCACTCGTTATCATACCAAGCAAGTACTTTCACTTTACGATCACCCATTACCATTGTAGATAAACCATCGATAATAGCTGAGTGTGTATTTGTATTAAAGTCGATAGATACTAAAGGCTCTTCGCTGAATTCTACAATACCTTTTAACGCACCGTTTGCAACAGTTTTGAATGCATCGTTAATAGCTTCAACTGTCACATCGCGTTTTACATCTACTACTAAATCAACAAGAGACACGTTTGGTGTTGGTACACGAAGTGCCATACCATGAAGTTTTCCGTTTAAATGTGGAAGAACTTTTGCTAGCGCTTTCGCAGCACCTGTCGTTGTTGGAATGATTGATTGTCCGCAAGCACGTGCTCTTCTTAAATCTTTATGTGGGTTATCAATATTTTTTTGGTCATTTGTATAAGCGTGAACTGTCGTCATTAAACCGTTTTCAATTCCAAACTGCTCATCTAACACCTTCACAACAGGCGCTAAACAATTTGTTGTACAAGATGCATTTGAAATAACAGTATGTTTTGTAATATCTAATTGGTCTTCGTTCACACCAACTACAATTGTTACATCTTCATTTTTACCAGGCGCTGTTAAAATAACTTTTTTCGCTCCAGCTTCAACGTGAAGAATTGCTTTTTCTTTTGAATTAAATTTACCAGTTGCTTCAATTACAACTTCAACACCTAAATCTGTCCAAGGCAATTCCTTTGGATCGCGGTTGTTTAAAAGGCGAATCATTTTTCCATCAACTAATAAGTGATCTTCAAATGCTTCTACTGTTCCGTCAAACTTGCCATGAACTGTATCATATTTAATTAAGTGTGCTAACGTTTCAGATGGATAGCTTGCATTGATTGCTACAATTTCGAATGCGCTTTCTTTTATTGCTTGACGAAATACCATTCTCCCAATACGTCCAAATCCATTAATTGCCACACGAGTCATAATATGTTATCCCCCTTGAATGCGTTATACTATTTATCTCCAATCCCAATAATAGTATAACACAAAAAGGGGATATGTCACTAAGCATTTTCATTAATTTCACAATTTTTTAGTCAATAATGTTCCACTTCTTTAAAATTACCTGCAATTGTGTTTTCGTTCCCATAATTGTGCCATCATTATTTATCACTTCATCTGCATTTTCCACTTTTTCTTCTAACGGCATTTGAGATTGAATACGAGCTGTTGCTTCTTCTTCTGAAAAGTTATTTCGTTTCATTAAACGTTCTAATTGCGTATGCGGCTTAACCGCTACAACTAAAATGCGGTCAACGAGACTTGTTAATTTGCTTTCAAATAAGAGAGGAATATCTAACACAACCGCTTGCATACCTTCTTTTATGTACATTTCCTTTTGCCTATTCATTTCCTCACGCACTGCAGGATGAACAATTTTATTTAACTGCAATCGTTTTTCTTCATTATAGAAAACGACACTTCCTAGTTTTGGACGATCTAATTCTCCATCTTCTTGTAACACTTCCGTTCCAAATACTTCTACTATTTTGTTATATGCTGGTTTTCCTCGCTCTACAACTTCTCTTGCGATAATATCTGCATCAATAACTGGTATGCTCAGTTCACGAAACATTTCTGATACTGTACTTTTTCCGCTTGCAATGCCTCCCGTTAATCCAATTACTACTGTCATAATAATCCTCCTCATAATAAAAGGCGCGAAACTAATGTTCCACGCCCATACTTACATTTTCCAAATTCCAATAATGATGAGTAATACTCCAGGCAGGAATGTAAATTTTTGTAACCACTTCATATTTGATAAAACCGTTCCAAGTTTCATTCCAATAAATAAAAACAAAGAACTCATAACTGCAACTAATATCGCCATCATAGCGGGTGCATACCCTAATAAAGATGCACCAATTCCGGCACCAAATGAATCTACAGAAAGAGCTATACCAAGAAGTAATGCTTCTCCTGCAGAAATGGTGCCTGATTTATCAAAATCTGCAACAGTCGGTTTCCGTAAAATTTGAATCACTAGGCCTAGCGAGGCAATCTCTAATTTCCAGACCTTCTCCTCTTGCTTCGGTTCTTCTTTTCTCTCACTTCGAAAAAATTGATATAATACCCAAATCCCTATTCCAATAAGAACAAGCCCACCGATACGCGTTGCGATAACAGGTGAAAATACTTTCGCGATCATATGTCCAATTCCCATTGAAACAAGCATAACAGCCGCTGAACACATTCCGATAATTATAATTGATCTTAGTGGAATTCTTACGCTTCTTAAACCATATGTTAGCCCTACACTACAGCTATCTAAGCTTAATGTAAAAGCTAATAAAATAAGAGATAAATAAAGGTACATCGGTAAGCTCCTCCCTTATACATAGCTCTGCTGTATGTATATGACAAATGCCTATCCGATGTTATCTCTTTTCTATATTCTAGGCTGACAAATTGGGCAGTAATGCGTTCCTCGCCCGCCAACAACTGTTTTTTCTAATATCGTGCCACAAGTTACGCACGGCTCTCCCTTTTTCCCATATACATTTAGGAGTTCTTGGAACGAACCAATTTGCCCTTGTGAGTTGATATACGTCCGAATTGTACTTCCGCCACGCTTTACTGCTTCGCCTAGCGTTGTAACGGTAGCCTCATAAATTCGCTCAATTTCTTCTACTGTTAAAGACGAAGCTTCTCGTTCTGGATGAATTTGAGAACGGAATAAAACTTCATCTACATATATATTTCCAAGCCCTACTAAAAGACGCTGGTCCAGTAGCACAACTTTTATTTTACGATTTGTCTTTTGTAATCTTTCTTGTAAATACTGCGGTGTCATTTCAGCATCAAATGGCTCCGGACCTAAGTCAGCAAGAGGCATTTGGTTCATTTCTTCACCTTTCTTAAAGAGATGCATCGTACCAAACTTTCTCACATCTTTATAATGTAATTCCGTTCCATCTGTAAATAAGAAACGGACGTGCGTATGTTTATCAATCGGCTCATCCTCTTGATGTAATAAAAACTTACCTTCCATACGCAAATGTGAAACAATGACATAATTCGTTACATATAAAAGCAAAAACTTTCCTCTTCGCTTTATATTTTCAATCTTCTCGCCTTTTAGCATTTCTTTAAAGATTTCTGCATCATCCGGTCGTTTCACTATTTTTGGATAAGTAACAATAACATCTTCAATCGTTTTTCCTGTTACAAGATTTTCAAGTGTCCGTCTGACGTTTTCAACCTCTGGTAATTCAGGCATTTCATCACTTCCTTATTTTGCGTCGTACCAAGTTGGACCGTAAGAATAATCAACTTTCAGCGGAACTGCAAGTTCAATCGCATGTTCCATTACTTCAGGTACAAGCTGCTCTAATTTTTCGATTTCTTCTTTTGGTGCTTCAAATATTAATTCATCATGTACTTGCAGAAGAAGACGCGCTTGTAATCCTTCTTCTTCTAAACGATCTGCCATAATAATCATCGCTTTTTTAATAATATCTGCTGCAGTACCTTGAATTGGTGTATTCATCGCTGTACGCTCAGCGAAGCTACGCAAGTTAAAATTACGACTCGTAATTTCTGGAATATAACGGCGACGATTTAATAATGTAGCTACATATCCTTTTTGTTTCGCATCTTTTACGATGTCCTCCATGTATTCTTGTACACCAGGGAAACTTTCTAAATACTTTTCAATAAATTCCGCTGCTGCTTTTCTTGTAATTCCTAAGTTTTGTGAAAGACCATAATCACTAATACCATACACAATTCCGAAGTTAACAGCTTTCGCTTGTCGTCTCATATTTGAAGTTACTTCATCTTTTTCAACGCCAAATACATCCATAGCTGTTTTCGTATGAATATCCATGTCATGTTGGAACGCTTCAACTAGCCCTTTATCATTTGCAATATGAGCTAATACACGCAGTTCGATTTGTGAATAATCAGCCGCATACATAATCCATCCTTCTTCTGATGGAACAAATGCCTGACGAATCTTTCTTCCTTCTTCTAATCGAATCGGGATATTTTGCAAGTTCGGATCCGTTGAACTTAATCGACCTGTTTGCGTTAACACTTGATTAAAGCGAGTATGAATTTTAGATGAATCTTCATGTACAACTTTCAGTAAACCTTCAATGTAAGTTGAATTTAGCTTCCCTAATTGACGATAATGTAAAATATTTGGAATGATTTCATGGTGATTCATAAGCTTATCTAGTACATCAGCTGACGTAGAATAACCTGTTTTCGTCTTTTTAATAACCGGTAAGTTTAAGTTCTCAAACAGAATAACACCAAGCTGCTTCGGTGAATTAATATTAAATTCTGTTCCCGCAAGCTTATAAATTTCCTGTTCCATTTCCTTTAATCTACCCGCAAGTTCTTCTCCCATATTACGAAGACGCTCTGTATCAACTTTTACACCCTTTACTTCCATATCAGCTAATACACGTGCAAGCGGCAATTCTAACTCTGTAAACAGTTCATATTGCTCATTCTTCTTTAACTCTTCAACGAATGTTTGCTTTACATCATATAATACATGCACTTTACGAGCCACATGCTCCGCGACTACCTTTAACTCTGGAACAGCACGTTTCGCACCTTTTCCGTAAACTTCTTCATCTGATTTCACAGCATGCGTTTCTTTCATTTTCGCTACAGTACGGAAATCTTTATCTGTATCAGCCGGGTCAAGTAAATAAGCAGCGATTAATAGATCAAAGTCAATCCCTTGCATATCTATCCCATTCCATTTCAGTGCAACGATTGCACGCTTCGCATCAAATGTATGCTTTCTCATTTCTCCATCTGCAAGCCACTCTTTAAAAGCATCTGACTTAAGAGCAATGTCTGTCTGAATAAAGTAACATCCATTTTCATTTTGAATACCGAAACCTTGAATGTCTGCTTTATGATAGTTATCTTCTTGTACTTCAACGATAAGCGCACTATCTTGCTGAAGCATTTCTTCTGTAACTTCTTCCACAATATCAAATGTAATATCATCTAATTCAGCTGGAGCTGTTTCTTCTGGCGTAACGCCTAATTTATTTAAAAGAGATGTAAATCCTAAACTCTCGAACATTGGAATGACATCACTTGCTTCATATCCTTTATACACCATATCATCCACATGAACTGTAATCGGCGCATCTGTAATAATAGTTGCAAGATCCTTACTCATAAGAGCTTGTTCTTTATTTTCTTCCAGTTTTTCTTTTAATTTCTTCCCACTTACTTGATCTATATTTTCATACACCGCTTCAACCGTTCCAAACTGTGTTAACAATTTAATTGCCGTTTTTTCACCAACTCCTGGTACACCCGGTATATTATCTGACTGGTCTCCCATTAAACCTTTCATATCGATAATTTGCTTTGGTGATAAGCTGTATTTTTCAAATAAAGCTTCTTTCGTATATTCATCCACTTCTGTAATCCCTTTTCGCGGAATACATACAAGCGTGTTATCAGAAACAAGTTGAAGTAAATCTTTATCTCCTGAAATAACTTTTACACTTGCCCCTTGCTCACTCGCTTCTTTCGCTAACGTTCCCATGATGTCATCCGCTTCATAATTTTCTAATTCATAACGCGGTACATTGAACGCATCCAGCATCTCACGAATAAACGGGAACTGCTCTGATAATTCAGGTGGAGTCTTTTGACGTCCTCCTTTATACTCACTATACGTTTTATGACGGAACGTTGTTTTGCCTGCATCAAACGCCACTAACATATGAGTTGGCTTTTCTTCCTCTAATATTCTCATTAACATCATTGTAAAACCGTAAATTGCGTTCGTATGTATACCTTTGTCGTTATTTAAAAGCGGTAGTGCAAAGAAAGCACGATACGCGATATTATTACCATCTACTAATACGACCTTTTTTTCCAAAATTGAAACCTCCCCATACAAATTTGAAATGATTTTTTTCACAGAAAAAAACCGTTCCTTTCCTCTCTCTATATTAACATGACTAATAGAGAGAAGAAAAATAACGGCTATTTTCTTTCATATATAAAACAGACTTATATTGGCATAAAGGGAAGTGACGAGAACAGCTTAACTATTCTCGTCCAAAATTACTCCTTGGATGAAGGGGTTTTCATGTATTATATTAACAGAGCTTTATTAATATTTAATTAAGCCATTGTTAATATATTGTAAACATCCTTCATCCTATTTTTCAGTTGCTGATTTCGGTAAAACAACTGTAAACGTTGTCCCTTCTCCAACTTCACTATCTACTGTAATCGTACCTTGATGCGCCTCAACTAAATGCTTTACAATCGACAATCCAAGGCCGGTACCACCAGTATTTCTACTTCTTGCTTTATCCACCCGGTAGAAACGTTCAAAAATACGCGGAATTTCCTCTTTACTAATACCAATTCCAGTATCCGATACTTTTATATAAGCATTATATTTATCTTCCGCTAACTCTACTGAAACAACGCCTCCAGCCGGTGTATATACGATTGCGTTATTAATTAAATTAATAAAGATTTGTTTCAAACGACTTGGATCTCCAATAACAGAGGCACGTTTTAATACATTCACTTGTAAAGAGATTTCTTTTTCTCCTGCTTTATTATCAAGTACCATATGAATATCTTCAAGCAGCCCCTTCATATCAACGGTTCCCATATTTAATTTAAATCCTTGTTGTTCGATCTTCGACAAATCTAATAAATCTTCAATTAATCCTTGCATGCGCTCACTTTCTTTTAAAATAATGTGCAAGAAATGTTCGCAGAATTTTTTATTATCCATCGCTCCGTCTAAGAGTGTTTCTGAAAAACCTTTAATAGAAGTAATCGGTGTCTTTAATTCATGAGAAACATTCGCTAAAAAGTCTTTTCTCATTTGTTCTAATTTCTTTAACTCTGTTATGTCATGGAATACGAGAACAATCCCTTTCCATTCATGGTTTGTCCCGATAATCGGCGCTCCATATACTTCGAAATGCTTCCGTTCAATTCCAAGTGGCAATAACATTTGTTTACGCACTTTCACTTCTGTCATAAAGATTTCTTCTACAAGCTCAATAATTTCTGTATGATGAAACGATTCATAATATAAGCGATCTAAATATTCTTCATCTGTTACGTGGAAAGTTTCCTTATAAGAGCGGTTTACAAGGTTTATATATCCTCGGCTATCAATTAAAATCATTCCACTTCCCATATTTTCAATTAACGTGTGCAGACGATCTTGCTGCATTTCTTGTTCAAGTGTCATCTCTTGTAAATTTCGTGCTAAAATATTAATCGCTTTACTCAGCATTCCTGTTTCATCCGAATGACTTTCGTATGCACGTGCTTTATAATTACCCTTTGCCAATTCAATTGCAACTTTCGTAACCGATTCAATTGGCCTAATATATTGCCCTGTAATTTTCATACCTAAAAATACAACTACGAGACAAGCAATGACAAATCCGATAATTAATAATCCCCACGTTTTTTGATGTACGTCTCTTAAAGGATCAATTATACTTTTCACCAAAATGTATCCTTGTTTTCCTTCTACATCTTGAACGAACACCGCATGATAAAATTCATTCTTTCGATCCGTTTCTTTCGTAATTACTTTACTTCGTTGTTTTGCCACTTCCGAAGAAAGTTCTTTAATCGTCTCTGGACTAAATGCCAATTCTTGTCCTTTTCTATATTGAACTTTCTTTTTTTCATCCAAAAATACGATAGAAGCTGGTATTTTTTCTTCTAACTTTTCAAATACGTATGGATTTTTTAAGACATTATCAAAACCTTGCTCTTCTGCTAACGTCGCAACATACTCTGTCTCTTTTACCATTCTCTCTTTAGCATGATCTATATAGTAGTTTTCAAACACAGTTTCTAGTAATAAACCTAGTCCAACTAAAATAAATACAATAAGAGAAACAAATGTAAAAAGAAGCCTGGAACGAAATTTATTCATTCCCTTTTGGCTCCTCTAATTTATATCCTAAACCACGTATCGTTTTAATGTACGTCGGTTTTTTCGTATTTTGTTCAATTTTATCGCGCAAATGGCTAATATGAACATCAACAATTCGTGTATCACCAGCAAAATCGTAATTCCATACAGCACTTAGTAATTGATCACGTGTCAACACGCGACTTTTATTTTTCGCAAGATACACAAGTAGTTCAAATTCTTTTGGTGTTAATTCAAGCTTTCTTCCTTGGAAATAAGCCTCATAAAACTCCGGTAAAATTTTAAGTTCTGCAATTGTGATGCTATCTTCATCTGGCGCTTCTGCAACTTGTTCTTCTTGTTGTAATTTCGTACGGCGCAAAATCGCCTTCACACGAGCAACAACTTCTCTTGGACTAAATGGCTTTGTCATATAATCATCCGCCCCAAGTTCAAGGCCTAGCACCTTATCAAACTCATCATCTTTTGCCGTTAACATTAAAATCGGCGTCATAACGCGCTGCAATCGTAATTCTTTACACACTTCCATACCATCCATTTTCGGAAGCATTAAATCTAATATAATTAAATCTGGGCGTTCTGTTGTCGCTTTTTGAAGCGCCATTTCTCCATCCATCGCTGTTATAACTTCAAACCCAGCTTGTTGTAAATTAAATTCGATTAAAGTTAAGATAAATTCCTCATCATCAACTACTAAAATACGATTGTTCATTCTTTTCCTCCAAGTTATAGACTTGAAACCTTCTTCATCCTAGTATTTTCCCCGTTATTCTCATCATACTAGAAAACAAGGTCCCTCTCAATATAATTGTCTATTCATGGAGATCGTTTGTGTAGAATTGAGAAAATAGAAGTAATTACAATTCACCTGCAACTACACAGGATTTTGCCAAACTTTATAGATTGCTCTCTCTTCTTTAAAGCTCACTTCCGTATGAACTATAAAATCTTAATTTTATGCTAGGAAAAACGAAAGAGCATACGCTATTTTATAATCTGGTGTTTCATATCCATCAAATACTCTCCCGTACATTCCATTCGCAACCCGGTCTGCCCACACTTCAGCTTCTCTTACCGTTTCAAAGATCACGTCTTCTCTTTTCCACCTTACCTAAAAAACCATTCCTTTAATTGACTTCAATTACCGATGAGTATATTATTAATCTTAATATATAAATTAATAATATACGGAGATCTATTATGCGACTAATACTATCCATTCTATCTTTAGCAGTCACATGTATCCTTGCTTTTAACGCTCCGAGCTGGGATACGATTAAAACGGGGTGCTCAGAATTTGCTGAAGGGTTCAAAGAAGGGTTCTTCAACTAAAAATAGCGCTAGCATCCTTATGAAAGGTATGCTAGCGCTATTCATATTTTCATCTTTTAAAAATTATCTAATGCTTTTTCCATAATAGAAACAGATTTAAAAGGTGGCGTTACTGTTAATGAACCTTTCACAACAGTTTCTCCTTTTTCATCATGAGCAGATACAAGCATATCAATTGTATGTTCCTCCTCAGAAACAGCCACAACTTCAAAGTGGATTTGTAACGTTTCATAATGGTGAACATGTTTCACGAATGTAAGGTCCTTTCTCGTAATATGACTTCCTGGACCCGGTAAATATTTCGTAACCGCCGTTGTAATCATTCCCGTTAGCATAATGCTTGGTACAATCGGCTTTTCATACGGAGTTTGGGATGCGTAATCATGCTGAATATATAATGGATTGGCATCATTCGTTAACCCTAAGTACAATAACAAATCTTTATCCTCAATTTTTTCAGTGATAGATAATTTCTCTCCTACTGTAATTTCATCCATTTTACGACCAATTTGAACTTTTTTCTTTAACATGTTACAACCCCCTCCGATTTTTTCACCTTATTATCCTACTAAAAGCGATACCTTATCCGAAATTTACTATGATGAGGGCAATGTATAGTATAAATCTACAGTTTCATTATAGGATATTACAAATGATAGCGTTTTCATATTATTTCAAAAAAACAATTCGGTAAATAGTAGAAAAAGATTCGGAATCCCGAATCTTTTTCACTACTATTCAATTATTAAACAAGAACTTTCATTACATTACGTACAGATTCTACAGAGCGATCTAACGCTTCTTTTTCATCTGCAAGAAGTTCTAATTCAATAATTTTTTCAATTCCGTTACCACCTAGAATTACTGGCACCCCTAAGTAAAGGTCACTATAACCATACTCACCTTCAAGGTACGCAATAGCTGGTAATACACGGCGTTGATCTTTTAAGATTGCTTCTGTCATTTCAACTAAAGAAGCTGCTGGTGCGTAATATGCACTACCGTTTCCTAATAAGCCTACAATCTCACCGCCACCTTTACGTGTACGTTCTACGATTGCTTCTAAACGCTCTTTCGGAATTAACGTTTCTAACGGAATACCGCCTGCATAAGAATAACGCACAAGAGGTACCATGTCGTCACCGTGTCCGCCAAGTACAAATCCTGTAATGTCTTTTACAGAAAGATTTAATTCTTGTGCGATGAATGTACGGAAACGAGCTGTATCTAATACACCCGATTGGCCGATTACACGCTCTTTCGGGAATCCTGCTTCTTTAAATACAGAATATGTCATTGCATCAACTGGATTTGTTAACACAACAATAATTGCATTTGGTGAATGTTTTGCAATGTCGCGCGTAATACTTTTCATAATTTTAGAGTTTGTTGCTACTAAGTCATCACGGCTCATACCAGGCTTACGTGCAATACCTGCTGTAATAACGACAACGTCAGAATCAGCAGTATCTGCGTAATCAGATGTTCCAATAATGTTAGCATCAAAACCTTGTACTGGGCTCGCTTCTAACATATCTAACGCTTTCCCTTTTGTTGGATTTTCCAGTTGTGGAATGTCCACTAATACAACATCTGCAAGTTCTTTTTGTGCTAATAAGAATGCCGTTGTTGCTCCTGTAAATCCTGCACCGATGACTGAAACCTTCTTGCGTTTGATTGTCATAATTTACCCCCCGCTTTAATTATGCGTTTTTGATTATCGCTACATCCATGTTTTTAATAAGTTCATTAGCGAACTCAGAACATTTCACTTCTGTTGCACCTTCCATTAAGCGTGCGAAATCATAAGTTACTACTTTTGAAGCAATTGTTTTCTCAACAGAAGCAGTTACTAATTTCGCAGCTTCGTTCCATCCTAAGTGTTCTAATAATAATACACCTGAAAGAAGAACAGAAGATGGGTTTACTTTATCTAAACCTGCATATTTTGGAGCTGTACCGTGTGTAGCTTCAAAGATAGCATGTCCAGTCACATAGTTAATGTTTGCACCAGGTGCAATACCAATTCCACCTACTTGTGCAGCAAGTGCATCAGAGATATAGTCACCATTTAAGTTCATTGTTGCAACAACATCGAACTCACGTGGACGAGTTAAAATTTGTTGTAAGAAGATGTCTGCAATAGAATCTTTTACGATGATTTTTCCAGCCACTTCAGCGTCTGCCATCGCTTTATTCGCTGCATCTTTACCATCTTTTTCAACGATACGATCGTATTCAGCCCAAGTAAATACTTTGTCGCCGAATTCTTGTTCCGCTACTTCGTAACCCCAGTTTTTGAAAGCACCTTCTGTAAATTTCATAATGTTTCCTTTATGAACTAATGTAACAGAAGAACGTTTTTCGTTAATTGCATATTGAATTGCAGCACGAACAAGACGCTTTGTCCCTTCTTCTGAAATTGGCTTAATACCAATACCAGATGTTTCTGGGAAGCGGATTTTATTAACACCCATTGCTTCTTTTAAGAAAGCAAGAACTTTTTCTGCTTCTGGAGATCCTTGCGCATATTCAATTCCAGCATAAATGTCTTCTGTATTTTCACGGAAAATAACCATATCAGTATCTTCCGGACGTTTTACAGGTGAAGGAACACCTTCAAAATAACGAACTGGACGTAGACATACATATAAATCTAATTCTTGACGAAGTGCTACATTTAGAGAACGAATACCACCGCCAACTGGAGTTGTAAGTGGACCTTTAATCGCGATTAAATATTCACGAATTAAGTTTAAAGTTTCTTCTGGTAACCACTCGCCTGTTTGGTTGAATGCTTTTTCCCCTGCAAGCACTTCTTTCCAAACGATTTTCTTCTCACCATCATAAGCTTTTTCAACTGCTGCTTCTAGTACGCGAGATGCAGCTGTCCAAATATCAGGACCAATTCCATCTCCCTCGATAAACGGAATAATCGGATTGTTTGGTACATTCATAACACCATTAGTTACAGTAATTTTTTCACCTGTCGTCAATGTGATAACCCCCATGTTTGAAATTTCATATGTATGAAACTGAGGGAATAACCCCTCAGTTCAAACCGTTAGTCAAATTAAAATATTCTAATCATTACATCTTTCCGAAAAAATCAGACTTTTGAAAGCGTATTTTCACTATCAAAATAGTGTTATTCGCTTATCGTTGTGCAATTGGAACATACACTTGATGCGTTGGTCCATTATAATCAGCACGCGGACGAATTAAACGGTTGTTTTCATATTGTTCTAGAATATGAGCTAACCAGCCTGACATACGGCTAATTGCAAAAATAGGTGTAAATAAGTCATGGTCAATTCCTAAACAATGGTATACAGAAGCTGAATAGAAATCAACATTTGGTGGAAGACCTTTTTCTTTTGTTACAATGTCTTCAATTTTGATAGACATATTATACCATTTCTCTTCTCCTAAAAGCACGCATAATCTCTTAGACATTTCACGTAAGTGTTTTGCACGTGGATCACCCTGCTCATACACACGGTGGCCAAAGCCCATGATTTTCACTTTATTTTGAAGAGCATTATGAATATATGACTCTACATTTTCTTCTTCACCAATCTCAGTTAACATCTTCATTACATTCTCATTTGCCCCACCGTGAAGAGGACCTTTTAATGCACCGATTGCTGCTGTAATACCAGAATATACATCTGAAAGTGTAGCTACGCAAACACGTGCAGTAAATGTAGAAGCGTTTAACTCATGATCTGCATGAAGTACAAGCGCCTTATCAAAAGCTTCAATTTCAACTTCATTTGGCTCGCGATCATTTAACATGTACAAGAAGTTTGCAGCTAATGATAAATCCTTTCTTGGCTCAACAATATCTAAACCTTTACGGATTCTCGCGTAAGCAGCAACTAAAGTTCCGACTTGCGCCTGTAATTTAACCGCTTTCAAATAATTGGACTTTTCATCCATAATTTCAGCGCTCTCATCGTATAATGATAGCATGGAAATTGCAGTTCGTAAAACAGACATCGGATGTGCAATTTTTAAATCTACTTGTTTCAAATATGTTAAAATCTCACCTGGAACTTTATAGTATTCTGATACAATTTCATTAAATTCCGCTAGTTCTTTTTCATTAGGAAGCTTGCGGTGCCATAATAAGTACACTACTTCTTCAAACGTAGCATTCTCAGCTAAATCATCAATATTATACCCAACATAAGTTAATGTATCATCAATAATAGAGCTCACAGATGATGTTGTTGCTACTACCCCTTCTAAACCTCGAATAACAGTCATGACATTCTCTCCTTTTCCTGAAAATTCTCCCAACCTTGCTCCTTATATCTATTTGCTCCCCTTATGAATTATGAACGCCCGTTCACTCTTTAGGCAAGCAAAATGCACGATCATGCAAATTTGTTGCGATGTTCCCCTCTTATTGTCCATTGTCTACATGGAAAGCATGAGCGTGAATGTCTCCCCGAATCCTCACGCTCAAACCAACAAGTTAGTGAGGAAAATACATTCCGAAGAGTTTTATGATAAAAACAACATAAAACAATATCATTATAAAATTGTTTTATGTTATTTTTATTTTATCTGGTGTAAAGTCTCTGCTGTTATGTAACTTTTCAAAGTTTCTAATCCTATTATAAACAATTATCTGACTTTTGTGAACAGAAAGAATTCAAAAATTTTATATTACTATAAAATTTCTTATTTAAACATTTGTATAATACTCATAACCGCATAGGCAATTCCAGCCCCAATTAACGGACCAACAGCAACCCCATTAAATAGCGCAACCGCTATAATTGTCCCAAAAACAAGCGCAGTTGTAATGTGGGGATCCGTTGTCAACAATTGTACGCCGCCTTTCGCTAACAAAGCGACCGCTACACCTGAAGCTAAAGCAATCCACGCATAATAAGATTTTGCCGCTTCTCCAAGTTGTTTAAAACCTATTTCCCCCGTCGCAATCGGTACGAGCACCGCTATTGTAATGACCGTTACACCTAGGTTAATTCCTTTCGTTTGTAAATAAGGAAAGACCTTATCTCCTAAAAACGTAAACTTCAATAAAAATAACACACCAATAGCCACAGTAAGCGATTGGTTTTTCGCAATAAGTCCTATAATAAGTAGTATGAATAAAAATAACGTTGACTGACTAATCATGTTTGCACTTCCTTTCTGAAAATAATGAACTCATTTCCAAACAAAAATACCTTTAAACCTATCGTTATACATGCTATATCGATGCCTATTCAACATGAATCACTTCATTTTTTATGTATTTTAAAATGACAAACTGAGACTTTCACCATCAAAATTTAAGCGTGTATACATTTTAAAAAACAGGCGTCTCTTCTTTCTTTTCTAATTAGAAACAGGTAAAATAAAAAGAAGAGAAAATGAAGTTTTTACCATATAGTAGAAGCATCAACACCAAGCTTTCACAGTCACTCACATACTGAAAAAGCAGGAAAAATCCATCATTCCACTATAACATAAAGTGAAACTTTAATCAGTGGGGCATTTTCCACTGATTATTAGTTGAACCAATCGGGCTTTTACGGGCAGTTTATCTCCAGCTAACTCCTTTGATCCAGCCGCACTTCGGGTAGGAGATTTACTGCCCGTTAATGCGGGGTAAAGTGAAACTTTAATCAGTGGGGCACACTCGTTATAAGTTGAACGAATTAGGATAATCCAAATTGGAATGGGAGGTATACATCTTTGAACCGAAACTTACTATATATGATATTGCGACTCATATTTGTCATTGTAGCAACGGTAGCTGGGTTCTATGTATTACTATACATGTCAGGGCTTATCTATCCTTTTATTATCGCTTTTGCATTTGCTTATTTGATTAATCCTGTCGTCAATTTCCTTAATCAAAAACTACAATTTCCTCGCGCACTAGCAGTACTCGTTAGCTTAATTCTCGTATTTGGAGCTATCGTTGGACTTGTTACATATCTTGTGACTGAAGCAATATCTGCCACAACATACTTACTACAACTTGTTACAGTAAAGTTTCCAGATATCGTTACATTCGCTCAGCAATTTGCACTTAATCATATTATGCCTCTCTACGATGATTTAATCTCTAAATTTAATCATCTTGGAGAACCACAGCGCTATACAATTACACAAAACATTCAAAACTTAGGAACAGAGGCAACAACACAAATGAAAGAACTTTTAACCGCCATTATAAGCGGGTTAACGAATTTCATTAGTGCACTGCCAACAACTTTAACTGTCCTTGTATTCATTTTATTAGCCACTTTCTTCATTAGTTACGATTGGCACCGTCTTGCTCAGAAAGCAAGAAAATTGCTACCGAATCGTGTACATGGCTATGGAAAAACTATTTTTGTCGACTTAAGAAAAGCTTTGTTTGGTTTTGTGAAAGCACAACTTACACTCGTATCTATGACAACTGTCATTGTACTAATTGGGCTTTTAATATTACGCGTACCATACGCCATTACTATCGCGATTATTACAGGAGTTGTAGATTTACTACCATATTTAGGAACAGGCGCAGTCTTTGTTCCATGGGTTATATACGTATTTTTCACTGGCGATACCGCATTCGCCATTGGTCTTCTCATTTTATACATCGTCGTGATTGTCCAAAGACAAATTATGGAGCCGAAAGTACTTTCATCTAACATCGGTCTCGATCCATTAGCAACACTCGTCGCTCTATTTGTCGGCTTTAAACTTTTTGGGTTTTTAGGATTAATCATCGGTCCAGTCACCTTAGTACTACTCAATACATTACACAAAGCTAATGTCTTCCATGACTTGTGGAAATATATTAAAGGTTCACCTTCAAAATAACAGTTTCTAATTCATACACAACAAAAAACTTACATGTAATCAGTGGGAAATTCCTACTGATTATTCCTTGTACTTATTTTTCATGCTCATTACATAAAACAAGAGAATTGCACTCAAAAAAGATAATTCTCTTGTTTTTTTGCATAAAAACCGCATATTTTGTGGCGCTTTTACATATTTATTCTATTTATTTTATAATTATGACTTACATTTATTACTTTTTATGTAAATGAATAAATATACAAAATAACATAAAATAAGACTTCAACTAACAATCTCCGCCTTTTTATATGAATTTTTTACACCAATTATTCCTTTATATACGAAAGCAAAACTTTAATTTAGCAGCGTTTCCCTCCATCTTATTCATCTAAATTAATAGCACTAAAAAATCGCAAATTTAATCGAAGTACAATAAGAATTCAAACGAAAATTATATAGCAAATATAATAAGCGGATGTTTTGTTCATCCTCACTCATCGTTCGCCTCACATCAGACACTTACGAGCAGCCCAGCTTCGAGATAGAAATCCCCCTACAAATAGCGCGGTAAAGCAAAGCTTCAATCAGAAAATCCCTCTCCTCTTACAAGACAAAAAATAGCACTTAGATTTCTACAATCTAAGTGCTATTTCTGAATAATAATAGTAGAATTCTTTCTAAATTTCCATTCCATCCACTTCATAACAAGCGGCTTCAATAAAGCTCTCGTAATAGGGATCACGCAGATAAACCCTAGCATATCTGTCACATACCCAGGAAGCACTAAGAGAATACCTCCTACAAATACAAAAATACCATCTAGTACCGCCTCACCTGGCATTTCCCCTCTATTCAACTTAGATTGAATCTCTCCAAGCACTTTAAACCCTTGTCTTTTCGCCAAATACACACCTACAACACCTGTAAATACAATCATAGCGAACGTAGACCATAAACCTATTACATGACTTGATCCAATTAAGACCGTAATCTCAATCGCCGGTATTAAAATAAACAAGAATAGTAACCACTTCATAGTTCTACACCTCTCTCACATCTCACTTTTAACGTCCTCACAACGCCTATATACATCATATGAAATGTAGATACCCTTTTCATATTAAAACTCATAACAAACAGCTTTTAAAAGCAATTCTAGGCGCTTTAAGCTAATTTTATCTCGTTTTTGTGTAAAAAAAAGAGAAGGACTCCGATCCTTCTCTCCGTATTACTTATAGCACTTCCGCATGTCCATTATAAACAATTCCGCGTGCTGCATCAACTGTTACTTCTTGGCCATTTTTTAAAGTTGCTGTTACGCCGTTTACACCAACGATAACAGGAATACCGATTGATACGCCTACAACAGCTGCATGGCTTGTTAAGCCACCTTCTTCTACAACTAAAGCTGCAGCTTTTTCGATTGCAGGAATCATATCTTTATCAGTGCTTGTGGTAACAAGGATATCACCTTCGTTTACGTTCGCTACAGCTTCAGCAGCTGTTTTCGCTACAACTACTTTACCTTTTGCAGCTTTACGACCGATTCCTTGTCCTTTAGCAATTTCTTCACCAACAACGTGGATTTTCATTAAGTTTGTTGTACCAGTTTCAGCAACTGGAACACCAGCAGTAATCACTACAGTATCTCCAAGTCCGATTAGACCTGCATCCATACCTGTTTGAATTGCTGTATCTAACATTTCGTCAGTTGAAGCTGCGCGCTTCTCAGCCATAAATGCTTGTACACCCCAAACAAGCGCAAGACGACGTCCTACTTGCTCGTCAGATGTTACAGCTACGATTGGAGATTTTGGACGGTATTTAGAGATCATTTTCGCAGTATATCCACTTTCTGTTGGAGCTACGATTGCAGCTACATCAAGAGCAAGTGCTGTATGTGCAACAGATTGGCTAATTGCATCTGTAATTGTTGGAGTGAACTCTTTAATACGTTTTTTGAACATATCTTCATATTGTAATGATTTTTCAACACGTACCGCAATGTTAGCCATCATTGTTACTGCTTCTACTGGGTATTGTCCAGCAGCTGTTTCACCTGAAAGCATGATTGCATCTGTACCATCGAAGATTGCGTTAGCTACGTCACTTGCTTCCGCACGAGTTGGACGTGGGTTGCGTTGCATAGAGTCTAACATTTGTGTCGCAGTAATAACTGGTTTACCTAACACGTTACATTTTTTGATTAGACGTTTTTGTACTAATGGTACTTCTTCTGGTGGAATTTCTACACCCATATCACCACGAGCTACCATTAAACCGTCAGAAACTTCTAAGATTGAATCGATGTTGTCGATACCTTCTTGGTTTTCGATTTTCGGTACGATTTGGATGTATTGAGCGCCATGCTCTTCTAATAATTCACGGATTTCTAATACGTCAGACGCTTTACGTACGAATGAAGCTGCGATGAAATCAACTTTTTGCTCGATACCGAAGATGATATCTTTTACGTCTTTTTCAGTGATACCAGGAAGCTTAATGCTTACGTTTGGTACGTTAACACCTTTTTTATTTTTTACAGTTCCGCTGTTAAGAACTTTTGTACGGATGTTTCCATCAGCTTTTTCGATTACTTCTAGTTCGATAAGACCGTCATCGATTAGAATGCGAGAACCTGGGTCTACATCGTCATAAAGACCAGCATAAGATACAGAGAACTTCTCTGCAGTACCTAATACTTGCTCAGTAGAAAGAACTACTTCTGCACCTGTTACAAGCTCAGCTTGTCCGTCTACGAAGTCGTGAGTACGGATTTCTGGACCTTTTGTATCAAGTAAGATACCAACTGTTTTACCAGTTTTCTTTGAAGCTTCACGAATGTTTTTAATACGAGCTCCGTGCTCTTCATGGCTACCATGAGAGAAGTTTAAACGAGCAACGTTCATACCTGCTTCAATTAATTGCTCTAATTTTTCAATACTTTCACTAGCAGGACCTATTGTACATACAATTTTAGTTTTACGCATATTGCACCTCCGAAAATTATGAAACCGTTCCCAAATATCCGACATTACGCCGATTAGATGGATAATTCTTTAGATAATTGATACATATCTTTATCGATTGTATGCTTTTGAGCTAACGCTTCGATAATATCATGATCAACAAGTTTGTTATCTTGAATACCTACACAACGTCCACCTCTACCAGCAATTAATAATTCAACTGCTCTTGCGCCAAGACGACTTGCTAATACACGGTCTTGTGCACTTGGTGATCCGCCACGTTGTACGTGACCTAATACAGTTACACGAGTATCAAAGTTTGTTGCTTCTTCAATGTGCTTACCAATGTCAATTGCACTTCCAACACCTTCAGCTACAACGATAATACTGTGTTTTTTACCACGTTCACTACCACGCTTCAGACGAGCGATAACATCATCCATGTCATACTCTTCTTCTGGAATTAAGATTGTTTCTGCACCATCAGCTAAACCAGCCCATAATGCGATATCACCAGCGTGACGTCCCATTACTTCGATAACATATGTACGTTCATGAGATGTAGCTGTGTCACGGATTTTATCAATTGCATCAATAACAGTGTTTAAAGCTGTATCGAAACCAATTGTGAAGTCTGTTCCAGGGATATCATTGTCGATTGTACCTGGTACACCAACACATGGGAATCCTTGTTCAGTTAATTTTTTAGCGCCTTGGTAAGAACCATCTCCACCAATAACAACAAGTCCTTCGATACCATGTTTCTTTAATTGCTCGATACCTTTTAGTCGTACTTCTGGGTCTTTAAACTCAGGACATCTTGCTGTATATAATTTCGTACCACCGCGGTGGATAATATCGCCAACAGAACCAAGTTCTAATTTTTCAATGTGACCAGAAATTAATCCAGCGTATCCATGGTAAATACCATATACTTCAATATCATGGAAAATCGCTTTACGAACAACTGCACGAATGGCAGCATTCATACCAGGTGAATCTCCACCACTTGTTAATACACCAATACGTTTCATTTGTACTCACCTCATAAAGATTATTTGCCTTATAATAAAATAACACGAAAAAATATAAAAACACAATGGAGAAGATGTGTCTTTTCATAATAAAAACGTGCATTCGCGAAGAGGAACGCACGCTTTTCTTATTTTATCCCAATGGAAGCGTTTGAAAACGAAACTTGCCCAATTTTCATATATTTTTCATAACGTTTTTCGATTAATTCATCTTTCGAAATTCCGTTTAATTGTTCAAAAGTTTTTCTAATCATTAAGTCTATATTTTCTGACTGTTTTAAAAGATTACGGTGAGCTCCACCTTTTGCCTCTGGAATAATTTCATCAATTACACCTAATTCTTTCAAATCTGCTGCTGTAATTTTCATTGCTTCTGCAGCTTCCTTTGCTTTTCCTGCATCTTTCCAAAGAATTGCCGCTGCACCCTCTGGTGTAATAACAGAATAAGTGGAATTTTCTAGCATATGAATGTAATCTCCTACTCCAAGACCTAGCGCACCACCACTACCGCCTTCACCGATAACGATACAAATAACTGGTACCGTTAAACCTGCCATCTCAAATAGGTTGCGGGCAATAGCTTCACTTTGTCCACGTTCTTCAGCTGCTTTACCAGGATAAGCTCCCTTCGTATCGATGAAACAAATAATAGGACGATTAAACTTTTCCGCTTGTTTCATGAGACGCAGTGCTTTTCGATATCCTTCTGGATGAGGCATTCCAAAGTTACGGCGAATATTTTCTTTCGTATCTTTTCCGCGCTGATGCCCAATTACAGTTACAGGCATCCCTTTATATTTCGCAATGCCGCCGACAATCGCTGCATCATCGCCAAATAGACGGTCTCCATGACATTCGAAAAAATCAGTAAATAAGTGCTCAATATAATCGAGCGTTGTCGGTCGTTCTGCATGACGAGCAATTTGAACACGGTCCCATACTTTTAGATTGCCGTATATATCTTCCTCTAAATTTTCTAGCTTTTCTTCCAAAATACGAATCTCCTCACTGAAGTCCATCTGGCTGTTTTTCGTATAGTCTTTCAGTTCACGAATCTTATTTCTTAGCTCAACAACTGGTTTTTCAAATTCTAGCTCTGCCATACAGCCAATTCCCCTCCTTGATGAACTTCTAAAATCTTGCGAAGCGATTCTCTCATATCATCACGATGCACCACCGCATCTAATTGACCATGATCTAGTAAGAATTCTGCCGTTTGGAAATCTTCCGGTAGTTTCTCACGCACCGTTTGTTCAATTACACGTCTACCAGCAAATCCAATAAGTGCACCTGGTTCTGCAAGATTATAATCACCAAGTGAAGCGAAACTCGCTGAAACCCCGCCCGTCGTTGGGTGAGTCATAACAGAAATAAATAACCCTCCTGCATTACTATGCTTTTTCAAAGCTACGCTTGTTTTTGCCATTTGCATTAAACTTAATATCCCTTCTTGCATACGGGCACCACCCGAAGCAGTAAAGATAATAAATGGAACTTGTAAGTCGTACGCCTTTTCAACCGCACGGGCGATTTTTTCTCCTACTACAGAGCCCATGCTCCCCATTCGAAAACGAGAATCCATTACTGCAACAACAACAAGCATGTCATCAATTGTTCCTTCACCAGTTACAACCGCTTCGTTCAATTCAGTCTTCTTACGATCGCTCTCTAGTTTCTCTTCATAACCTGGAAACTCGAGTGGATTTAATGAAACCATTTCTTTGTCATACTCACGGAATGACCCTTCGTCCAATATACTATCAAGACGTTCCCATGCATTCATAGGATGATGATATCCACAATTCACACATACTTTTAAATTTTTTAGAAGTTCTTTCGTATACATGATTTTTTTACATTCCGGACATTTTGTCATAACGCCATCTGGTACATCTTTTCGTACTTGTTCTGAAGGTATTGCAGCGTACTTTTTCTTTTTCACGAATAAATCTCTTAGCACAATTTGACCCCCTTCGTTGAGAGCTAAGGTTAGCGTAAGAAGAAAATGGGGCTAACACCAAAGTTTGATGTTAGCCTTATCTTCTCAATCTGTCTAATAACCTCACTCTTTACGTTTAACTTTAACCGCTAAGCGGTAGAATGTTTGTCATAACGTGTCATGGTCATTTCGACAAATTTTATACATTACGAGTGAAACTGTATATTCTCTACTAATTCATCGTAAATTTTTAGTGCATCATTTTCTTGTTTTTCTTCCAAAGTAGCATAAAGCTTTCTATACATATCGATAGAATCTCTTGAAACTTTACAAGAAAGAGTTGCTACGTAATCATTTACGATCATCCAAATGCGATATAGTAAATAATTATCGACTTGTTCAATAAGTGTTTTAAAGAACGTTTGATGAAGCGTTGGGACTGAGCTTTCATTTCCTTCAAGTACTTGGTGTAATCTACTTAGTACTTTAGAAAACGTTTCTTTCGGTAAATTACATACAATTCGAATCATATCTTTCTCAAGTAATCGTTTCGTTTGTAATAAATCACGAATTGTTTTCTCATCTTGCAGTAAGAACGGAGCAATTAATTGTACAAGACCGTTATCATAAAAGTTTCGAATAAACGTCCCTTCACCACGTCTCGTTTCAATCAATCCTACCAGTTCTAAAGCACGCAATGCTTCTCTTACAGAGGAACGTCCTACGTTTAAGCGTGAACTTAACTCGCGCTCAGACGGCAAACGATCCCCCGCCACCAAACCATCCTCTTCCATAATGGAACGGATTTTTTTTACAATTTCGAGATATACTTTTGTATTTGATGATGTCAATGGAAATTCCTCGCTTATTCTTTACCAATCAGCGCTAATTGTTTTGTTTTTTCAGCGATCTCATTTGGATCTACTTGACGGCGAGCTACTCCTGTCTCCATTGCTGCTTTTGCAACGTAAGCCGCTACTTGAGGCGCTACACGCGCGTCAAATGGTGCTGGAATGATATAGTCTGCATTCAACTCATCTTCTGCTACAAGCTCAGCAATAGCCTGTACAGCTGCCATCTTCATTTCTTCGTTAATTTGTGTCGCATGTACGTCAAGTGCACCGCGGAAAATACCAGGGAACGCCAGTACATTATTTACTTGGTTCGGGAAGTCAGAACGACCTGTTCCAACAACAGCTGCGCCCGCTGCTTTTGCCAATTCTGGCATAATTTCTGGAACTGGATTTGCCATTGCAAAAATAATCGCATTGTCATTCATTGTACGAACCATCTCTTCTGTTAATGCACCTTCTGCAGATACACCAATGAATACGTCCGCACCTTGTACAACATCAGCTAAAGAACCTTCTATACGATTCTTATTTGTATATTTTGCAACTTCATCCTTCACCGGATTCATACCTGTAGGACGACCATCATAGATTGCCCCTTTACGGTCACACATAATAATGTCGCGTACACCATAGCGATATAAAAGTTTAATAATTGCAATACCTGCTGCACCTGCGCCATTTGCGACAACTTTAATGTCAGACATTTTCTTTCCAACTAATTTCAGTGCATTTACAAGACCTGCTACTGTTACGATAGCTGTTCCGTGTTGATCATCATGGAAGATAGGAATATTTGTTTCTTTTTTCAAACGCTCTTCAATAATGAAGCAGTTTGGTGCTGCGATATCTTCTAAGTTAACGCCGCCAAAAGTTGGCTCCATTAATTTTACAGTTTCAACAATTTTATCTACATCGTTTGTATTTAAGGCAATCGGGAATGCATCTACACCAGCAAAGCTCTTGAATAATACAGCTTTACCTTCCATTACTGGAAGAGATGCTTCAGGTCCAATGTTACCAAGACCAAGTACAGCCGTTCCGTCTGTCACAACTGCTACCATATTTCCCTTCATCGTATATTCATATACCTTACTTTTATCGTCATAAATTTCTTTACAAGGTTCTGCAACCCCTGGAGAATATGCAAGACTTAAATCTTTTGCATTTTCTACTTTTACTTTTGATACAGTTTCTAATTTTCCTTGATGCACTTTATGCATGTGAAGTGCTTCTTCACGAAGTGTTGACAAACTATCCACTCTCCTCAAATTATTCTTGCTGATATCAATTTCTCCAAGTGGTCTGACCACGAACACTACTACTATAATAATCGAAGTGTAGGGAAATTGTCCATTATATTTTCACAACTACATTTTCTTCCCCGACAATTTCACGAAGTGCTCCTAAACATTCTTCACTTGGATGAATCGATAAACTCCGAGATAATTGTACCATTTTATGTTCCTTTTCATAATAAATTAGTACTTTCGCAAAACCTGAATAGTCGAACAATATTTTCGTAACCTGATTTAAAAGCTTTTTCTCATACTGAGACGGCAATTTCACGTAAACAGATGCGTCTTTCTTTTCTTCATAAACACCCATTTCCTCTAGCGGATATAGTCCATTTACAATCCATTGCAGCTTATGATTTCTTAGCTCAATCGTACCGTCAACTAAAACAATTGCTCCTTCTTGCAACTTATCCGAGAAATGTATATACGTTTCCGGGAAGAGGACCGCTTCCATTTCATCATTTTGATCACAGAATGTAATAAATGCCATCTTTTGAAACTTTTTCGTACGAATCACTCTCACACTTGTTATATACACAATAGCTCTTTGTACTTTTTTCTTGTGTCGCATCGCCTGAGCGAGAGATGGAATTTCTAATTCTTTTGCTAACTTCACATATTGCGCTGTCGGATAACTTGATAAATAAAAGCCAAGCGCTTCCTTCTCTTTATTTAGTTGTTCAATAAAAGATAACTCTTCTCCTTGTACATATTTTGATTTTGGAACAGCATCTCCTAAATCACGTGCGAGATTCGCGTACTCTAACGCCCCTTTAATACTTTTCCATAAATTCGTTCTCGAAACACCAAAATCGTCAAAACATCCCGACCAGACGAAAGCTTCTAAATTACGCTCCGTTACGAACTTTGAAGGCATACGAAGACAAAATTCAAATAAATCTTCGAACATTTTTTTCTCTCGTTCTTCTAATAATGCCGTCACTGTAGCCATTCCAATATTTCGGATCGAAAGTAAACTGTAACGTATCGCATTCCCTTCTATTTGGAAGTTGTAGCCACTCCTCTGAAGAGACGGTGGCAAAACGTGAAAACCTTTCCGCTTCGTTTCTCGTATATACTGTACAATCTTATCTTCATTTCCAATTGCGCTTGATAATAATGCCGTCATAAATTCCAGCGTATAATTCGCTTTCAAATAGGCAAGCTGATATCCGATCATACTGTAAGCTACAGCGTGACTTCGGTTAAAACCGTAATTCGCAAATCTTACAATTAAATCATAAATTTTCTCTGCGGATGTCTCATCATAACCATTTCGCAAACATCCTTGGACGAAATGCTTACGTTCCTGATCTAAAATATCACGATTTTTTTTACTCACCGCACGGCGCAGTAAATCTGCTTCTCCGAGCGAAAAACCAGCTAACTTCGATGCAATTTGCATAATTTGTTCTTGGTATACAATGACGCCGTATGTTCTTTCTAAAATTGGCTTTAAATCCGGATGTAAATATTCAATTTTTCTTTTTCCATGTTTCGATTCAATAAAAGTCGGTATCTGTTCCATCGGTCCTGGTCTGTATAACGAGTTAACAGCTACGATATCTTCAAACTCATTCGGTTTTAACCCGCGAAGTACATTTCGCATACCACCCGACTCAAGCTGGAATACACCTGTTGTATCCCCTCTCCCTAATAATTGGAACGTCTTTTCATCTTGAAGAGGTAAGTTTCTTATATCGATTTCTTTCCCTGTTTTGTTCGCGATAAATTTTATAATATTTTCAAGTAACGTTAAATTACGTAATCCTAAAAAGTCCATCTTAAGCAACCCAAGTTCTTCTAGCGCATCGGCTGGATATTGCGTAACATAAACATCGTTATGTCCTTCTTGAATTGCTACACTTCCTGTTAGCGGTTCTTGACTCATAATAACACCAGCCGCATGAATAGACGTATGACGTGGTAAACCTTCTACACGTTTTGCGATTTCAAATACACGCTCATGCAGAAGATTCCCTTGTATAAACTCACGAAGTGATTGTGATTCTTCATATGCATCTTTTAACGTTATACCAAGCTTTGACGGGATAAGTTTTGAAAATATATCAATATCTCGCGGCGGAAGCCCCATTACGCGGGCAATGTCTCTAATTGCCGCTTTTGCTGCAAGCGTACCAAACGTTACAATTTGCGCAACACGGAGCTGACCGTATTTATCTTTCACATAGCGAATCATCTCATCACGTCTTACGTCTGGAAAATCAATATCAATATCGGGAAGCGTCACACGTTCAGGATTTAAAAACCTTTCAAATAATAGATCGTATTCAATTGGATCAATATCTGTAATTTCTAATACGTATGAAACGAGTGAACCAGCTGCCGATCCACGACCTGGTCCTGTTAGAATATGATTTTCATGTGCATACTTCATAAAATCCCATACGATGAGGAAATAATCACTAAATCCCATACGAGAAATAACATTTAATTCATGATCCAAACGCTTTATATGCACTTCTTTCGGTTCACCATATCGTTTCCGCAAACCTTCTTCACAAACACGACGCAAGTATATATCACTCGTTTCATTAGACGGAACAGGAAACTTCGGAAGTTGATTTACATGGAACGGTATTTCTACTTGGCAACGCTCTGCAATTTTTATTGTATTTTGGATTGCTTCCGGCGCATGGGAAAATAGTGCTTCCATTTCATCCGATGACTTTAAATAATACTGATCTGTTTTCAGCCTCGGCCTATCTGGATCAGTCATTTTCGTTCCACTTTCAACAGATAGTAAACATTCGTGAACAAGCGCGTCACTTTGATTAATATAGTGCACATCGTTTGTTGCAACGACTGGAATATTAACCCTACTAATAAATTCAGGTAGTTTCTCTTGTAAAAGCAACTCATCTTGAATCGCATGATGCTGCAAACTCATATAAAAATGGCCAAACATATTTTGATACGTGCGAGCTACTTCTTCAGCCTGACTCTCATTGTCTTCTAGTAATAATTGCTCAATTTCGCCATCTTTACCTGGTGAAATTGCAATTAATCCTTTCGCATAATGCGCAAGCCACTTCTTAGGAATACCTTCTTTGGACTTTGTCATAATACTGCTAGAAATCTTTAATAAATTTTGGTAGCCTATTTCATTCTCAGCAAGTAATACAAGCGGATAAGACCTTTCTTCTTCTTCACTAAAAATAGAAGCGGTTAATCCAATAACAGGCTGTATACCATGTTTCTTACATGCTTTATAAAACGGAATAACGCCATACATAACATTTTCATCCGTAATAGCCAGCGATGAAAAACCGAGTTCTTTCGCCCTGACTACAAGCTCATCAATTTTACAAGCACTTTTTAATAAACTAAAAACGGTTTGACATTGTAAATGCACAAACTTCACTGTTGTACCCTCTCTTTACCTATTTGACTACTTTTATTATAGGTGATGAGGAAAGCGGAAATCAAAACATACTTCTTATACTTTGTCCATATATATGAAGAAGAAAGGGGAATGACGATGGATGTAAGAGAACATACTTTTTTCTCTCTGCTTATTATTAGTTATTTTATTGCCTTTGGGGTTATACTTGGCGGTTCATTAATTGGTGGATTTGGTGCGTTTCTTATCGGAAAACCAGCTCTAACTTACATTAATCAATTCGCCCAAAATTTAAGAATTTGGGCACTCGTTGCAGCAATCGGCGGAACATTCGATACCTTTTATAGCTTTGAAAGAAGTTTCTTTGGCGGAGATATGAAAGATATCGTAAAGCAAATTCTCCTTATTTTTTTCGCAACTGGTGGTATGCAAACAGGTCTCATTATTATTAAATGGCTAACGCAGGAACATGTATGAGAGTACCAAGTGCCAATACAGCAAAAAGATGGTACTTAGTATTAGCTGGGGCTGCTGTTGGAGGCGTGTTGAGCTGGTTTATTTTTTTGTACATATACGGTGTTTTTCAAGAAGAACAAGCTAGTAAAATAGCAGAACAAAGAGAAATTATAGAAAAACAAGAAGCAAAGCTCCACGTCCTTCTCGAAGATCAAGAAAAATTGAACACTGAAAATAAACGGCTCTTAACCATTCAAGAGATTAAAATAAAACTTATCAATCGAGAAAAATACGATTTAGACAATCTCACACTCGAAAATATGACTACATCTATCCATAATGACCTCCAACATCTTTTAACGAAAAACATTCAAAGTATCGCAAAAAATAAAGACCTACTTAAAAAGGTAATCGAAAATAAAACGTACAAACATTACGATCGGCTATACCGTTTTAAAGTCGATACAATATCTTTTGATACAGTGCTTGAAATTAGCATTACTATAGAGAAAGAAAAATAAAGAAGGAGGGCTTTAGCGCCGCTCCTTCTTTTCGTTCTAACATATAGTCTCTTATTTACAAATCTCACGTAAATCAGCAAAAAGACGATCCGCTTCTTCCCAAGAAGATGCCTTCGCACCAGAAGCCATCGGATGCCCCCCGCCGTTATATTGCATTGCTAATTTGTTTATAACTGGTCCTTTTGAACGAAGACGAACACGAATTACGTCGTCTTCCTCTAAAAATAGAACCCACGCCTTTAATCCATCAATATTGCCAAGCGCTCCAACAACACCAGATGCTTCAGAAGGAAGTACATCAAACTCTTCTAATACTTCTTTCGTTAATTTAATGTAAGCTGCTCCTTCTTCTACCATCGTAAAGTTTTGTAAAATATAACCGTTTAAACGAGCAATTTTTTCTTTTGTCTTATACATCTCATTGTATAAATCTGTGAATTTCACACCCATGTCAACAAGCTCACTTACGTAACGAAGTGTTTTTGCTGTCGTATTCGGGAATAAGAAACGACCTGTATCTCCAACAATTCCTGCTAAAATAAGGCGGGCTGCTTCTTTTGTTATTTTTAATCCTTTATCTTTTCCATAGTTATAAAACTCATAAATCATTTCACTTGTAGAACTCGCTGTCGTATCTACCCACGTAATATCTCCATATGGATCTTCATTTGGATGATGATCAATTTTAATTAACATCTTCCCTTTTGTATAGCGTTGATCGTCAACACGTTCTTGATTCGCAGTATCACAAACAATAACAAGCGCATTTTCGTATACACTCTCTTCAATATCATCCATTACTCGTAAGTATGCTAGTGACGGTTCATTGTACCCAACCGTATAAATATTTTTCTCTGGAAACGATTCTTGTAGAATTGTACCAAGACCACCCTGTGAACCTAACGCATCTGGATCCGGACGCACGTGGCGATGAATAATAATTGTATCAAACTCTTTAATTGCTCCTAAAATTTGCTCATGCATATGTATAATCTCCTTTTTAATCAACTTCTTCACTTTATCCTCCATTATAACGGAAAGTATTTCATACATGCGAACAATTGCTTTATAATAAAAGTTAGAAAGTTTAGATATTTCTTTTTCTTTTCTATTATTTTTCACAAAGCGATGGGAGTGTTCATTATGCCAGTATTAGTCTTCTGTATTATCGTCTCATTTATGTTGTACCTCTTTTACAAAACAAAATACTTTCGTACAAACCGCCCAATGGAGAAAGGTTGGCTCTCAGGAAAATCCGCAATGGCACTCGGTTCATTCGTTTTATTTTTCGGGATAAACCAATTCTTTTTAGAACTTTCAACCGCTCGTATTATCGTTGGTGTTTTATTCGTTCTATTTGGTAGTGCAAGTGTATTTAACGGGTTTCGCCAATACAAACATTTCTTGCCATTAGCAGTTAAAGAAGCTGAAGTCTATGAAGCAACGTAAAAAAGCATCAATATTGTGATGCTTTTTTACGTCCCTTAACTTTCAAAATCATATACGCAACAAACGCAGATGGTATATTAAATGGGTTCCCTTGTACGTGAAAATGTAATTGTTCTTCTCCAAAAGACATTTTTTCATATAGCTCTCGCTGAGATAATCCTGTCTTTTCCTTTTTTTCATGTAAACCTTGTAAATATAAATATTGAATCGGTATCATTACAAGAAAGTAAAATAGTGCGATACTACCAAAAAAGAGTACGGCTGACGACATAATGCATACCACCTCTCACGATTCCATTTTCTTACAATATAATCATAACACAATATACAACTGAATTGAATTATTATTCCGTCTTTTCTCACATTACTTTTCCACTCCATCCCATACATATTTCACTAAAACTCCCATCTAAAATCATGCCTTTCAAATTTAAAACAACAAAAAAAGATGGAACAAATCAAAACGATTTGTTCCATCTTTTTATTTATCGATTAACTGAACCATAAGTAATGCTTTTCCAACAACATTACCTTCATGATGCACCTCTACATCGACCTTACCAAATTTACGTCCAATTTCTAATACTTTCGGATGAACAGATACAACATTATCAATTTGAACCGGCTTTACGAAATAAATCGTTAAGTTTTCAACAATTAAATCGCTTTTCTTTTGCGCACGAATGACGCGATTTGTCGCTTCTGTCACAATTGTTGCAAATACACCGTACGATAACGTCCCGATTGAGTTCGTCATTTGCGGCGTCACCGAAAATTGATATAGATGCTCATTCTTCGCTTCTTTTGGTGTCATAAATTGATTCGTTACAATATCATCAATGGTTTCTCCAACTTGTGGCTGACGTTGAATCATTTGCAGTGCCTGAAGTACATCTTGACGGCTAATAATACCTTGCAGTTTGTTTCCTTCCTCAACGACAGGAAGTAATTCAATTCCTTCCCACACCATCATACGTGCCGCAGCTGCGACAGACATTTTACCGTTCACTGTAATTGGGTGTTTTGTCATTACTTTATCAATTGGTGTTTCTTTCGCTACTCCGATCATATCTTTTGAAGTTACGATTCCTAGTACTTTGTTACTTTCATCGACAATTGGATATCTTCCGTGCATTGTCTCTTCGTTATATGCATGCCATTGCTGTACTGTATCACTCGGCTTTAAATATAACGTTTCTTCAATTGGCGTTAAAATATCTTCAACGAGTACAATTTCTTTCTTAATAAGTTGGTCATAAATTGCACGATTAATTAACGTTGCGACCGTAAATGTATCGTAGCTACTTGAAATGATCGGCAGCTTTAATTCGTCTGCTAATTTCTTCACATGATCTTCCGTATCAAAGCCGCCCGTAATTAATACAGCGGCTCCAGTTTCTAGCGCTAATTCATGTGCATTGGTACGGTTACCAATAATGAGTAAATTCCCAGCTTCTGTATAGCGCATCATCGCTTCTAACTTCATAGCTCCGATTACGAATTTATTTAATGTTTTATGTAGTCCTTCTCTGCCCCCAAGTACTTGACCGTCGACAATGTTAACGACTTCTGCATATGTCAGTTTTTCGATATTCTCTTTCTTCTTTTGTTCAATTCGAATTGTTCCGACACGTTCAATTGTACTAACATATCCTTTATTTTCTGCATCTTTAATTGCACGGTAAGCGGTCCCTTCACTTACACTCAAATCTTTCGCAATTTGTCTTACAGAAATTTTATGGCCTACTGGCAGGCTATTAATATGTTCTAAAATTTGGTTATGCTTGGTAGCCAAATGGTTTCACCATACTTTCTTTTCCCTAAATTCTTCATGTGTTGTACTTTCAGTATACTATATTTTCAAAACTGTTACACTCTCTCTTTGCATACCTGTACTATTTTTTTTATAACAAAATGACTCTTACATTCCACCAGTCATTCTATTACAACAATGTAATGCTATTGTCATCTCATTCGATAGTTCGTCCACTTAATTGCCTATACAATTAAGACAAGAAATAAAACAAAGGAGCGAACACATGATGAAAAAATTTTTAGAGGTTGTAGGTGCTGTATTTTTAGCTTTCGTAGATGGGAAAAAAGTTGCAATGGAATTGAATGAAACACCTGAACAACCACGTACCAAAAGAAAAGAATCACCAAAACAAATACAAGCATTAAAAGCTGTCCTACACACGTAAAAAACCCTTCACTTTTCTTTTCAAATGAAGGGTTTCTTTTCTATAGTGTAATACTTTCTCCAGCTTCTAATACTTTCCCTGTACAATTTTGTAGCTTTTCTACAAATTGATATGGATCTTGTTCAATAACTGGGAACGTATTGTAATGCATCGGTACAACAGTTTTCGCATTAATCCATTTTGCCGCTAGTACAGCATCTTCTGGTCCCATTGTGAAATTATCACCAATTGGTAAAAATGCTAGATCAACTTTATTTAATTCCCCAATTAACTTCATATCAGAGAATAGTGCAGTATCTCCTGCGTGGTATACAGTTTTCTCTTCTGCTGTAAATAAAATACCTGCTGGCATACCTGTATATGTAATCGTCTTATTTTCTTCATCAATATAACTAGAGCCGTGGAATGCTTGTGTAAGCTTCACTTTTCCGAAGTCAAATTCATGTGAACCACCAATATGCATCGGGTGTGTATTTACACCTTGCCAACTTAAAAATGTTGCTAGTTCAAATGGCGCTACAACAACTGCATTATTTTTCTTCGCAAGTTCTACTGTATCTCCAACATGATCACCGTGTCCATGCGATAAAAGAATTGCATCCACTTTTACATCTTCAGCTTTTAAATCTGTTTTCGGATTACCTGTTAAAAACGGGTCAATTAAAATAACTTTTCCATTCGCCTCAATTTTCACAACTGAATGTCCATGATAAGATACTTTCATTATTACATTCCTCCCCTATTCACATTCTCACTTTTTATTCTACATGATTTTTCAATTCCCTGTCTTTTCTAACATCTATTTACTTGTCATAACGCTTTCTTCCGAGTTAAAGTTATATTTGTAATTAAATATCTCGGGGGTGCCAATCGATGAATGCTAGATTAGAAAATTTAATGCAATGGCTAAAAGAAAAAAACGTAGAAGCTGCGTTCTTAACTTCTACACCGAACGTCTTCTACATGACAAACTTCCACTGTGAACCACACGAAAGATTACTTGGTATGTTTGTATTCCAAGAAAAAGAACCTATTTTAATTTGCCCTAAAATGGAAGAAGGTCAAGCACGTAACGCTGGCTGGGCACATGAAATTATCGGATTTACTGATACTGACAGACCATGGGATATGATTGCAAAAGCAATTAAAGACCGCGGCATCAATGCAAATGCAGTTGCAATTGAAAAAGAACATTTAAACGTAGAGCGCTACGAAGAATTAACGAAATTATTCCCAAATGCAGCTTTCAAATCAGCTGAGGAGAAAGTTCGCGAACTTCGTTTAATTAAAGATGAAAAAGAACTTTCTATTTTACGCGAAGCAGCTAAAATGGCGGACTATGCTGTTGAAGTTGGTGTAAATGCAATTAAAGAAAACCGCAGCGAGCTAGAAGTATTAGCAATTATTGAACACGAATTAAAAACAAAAGGCATACATAAAATGTCATTTGATACGATGGTATTAGCAGGTGCGAACTCAGCTCTTCCACACGGTATTCCTGGCGCAAACAAAATGAAACGCGGCGATTTCGTACTATTTGATTTAGGCGTAATCATTGATGGTTATTGCTCTGATATTACACGTACAGTAGCATTCGGTGAGATTTCTGAAGAGCAAACTCGTATTTACAACACTGTACTTGCTGGACAACTACAAGCAGTTGAAGCATGTAAACCAGGTGTTACACTTGGCGCAATCGATAATGCTGCTCGTTCTGTTATCACAGATGCAGGTTACGGAGACTTCTTCCCGCACCGACTTGGTCATGGACTTGGAATTAGCGTACACGAATATCCAGATGTAAAAGCTGGTAACGAGTCTCCATTAAAAGAAGGTATGGTCTTCACAATCGAACCTGGTATTTACGTACCAAACGTAGGTGGCGTTCGTATTGAAGATGATATTTACATCACAAAAGACGGATCAGAAATTTTAACGAAATTCCCGAAAGAGTTACAATTTGTAAAATAATAAAAAAGGCAGCGGGAGTGCTGCCTTTTTCTATTTCCCTACTATTTCAAATTTCTCTACAATCATTTTTGCTGGATAACTTTCAAGTATTTGAGAAAACCATACTTTTATTTTATCCCCTGTTTTTAACTGTTTATATGTGTCTTTGTCCTTAAAGCTCAAGACTATATGTGCTGGATGCTCTTTATTCATTTGTTGTTCTATATAATGTTGCAACTCTACTTTTGTTTCAAACGTTTTATCATCGGCAAAAAACACCGTGTCATTTCTTAATATAATATACCCTTCTTTTACCGTTACTTGCTCTACTTGTTTTGTATCACACGCTGATAATACGACTAGAAATACACTTAAAAACATAACAATTTTCATATGCCTATTCATTTTTAACCCCTTACTCTAGGCTATTTCAAATTTAGCACCATCTTCTCCTCATACTTATCATCCCATTTAATCACAACTTCTATAGGTTCATCTTTAGAGATAGGCGCGCAACTTACACAAGAAGACTTCATTTCAATCTTTGCTCCTCTATGAACTTCTGACGTTTGTGTCATTGTACTAAAGGCTCCATTAATAGCAATCTCTAAGTTTTTAAATTCTGCCTTTCCATCCCCGCCCTTATATTGAAACGTAAACATCCCATCTTCACTGTCATCCTTAATATGCCCTTTATATTGTCCAGTCCAACTTTTGCTCTCGCTAGAAAAAGTACATACGAAATGGAACAGCTTCCTAAAAAGAAAATACTAATGAAAAAGAATAATGCTCTCTTCATAATGCCACCCTCCATTCAAAAGCACTTATTTATTGTCTATTTCTTCCTCTTATTATACTATTAAAATACAGAATTTTCTAAAATAGGAGGTTTATATGTTACAACAACAGTTAGAAGAAATTCGTAATAATCATTACGTAATGGATACAATTAACATGGATTCTTTAATTTCCAATATGCTTAAACATATCGGTGTTACCGATAGCTATTTAAGGGACAAACTTATTTGCTCTACTTTTTACCATCTCATCAAAAAGGACTACCTTTCACACACACAATTACAGAAACTATTATTAGAAAGCATCAGTGACAAATATTTATTGTATAAGATTCATTCGGATGACGAAGATGCGGTATTTACCCGTGCATTTACAACATTATTAATTGCACTCATTATTGATACCGATACAAATCATAATTTCTTATCACAGAATGATATTTTAACTGTAAAAGATCAATTAATTCTATATATGAACAACGAGCATGATTTCCGCGGATATGTGCAAGACCACGGCTGGGCACATAGTATCGCTCACGCTTCTGATACATTTGAGGCGCTTGTTCGTAGTCCTAAACTGGAAACTTTATATTATGAAGAAATATTACAAACTTTATTAAACAAAGTTTGTGTCCATTCTATTTACTACAAATATGAAGAAGACGAACGTCTCGTTTATCCGATTGTCGCAATGCTACAAAATGGTCTAAAGGAAGAGGTACTCCTATTAGCCCTTCATGAATTAGTAGCTCAATTACCCGTCAAAAAACAGACATTACATACTGAATCGTACGAGTACCTATACGGAAATATAAAATCTTTCTTACGTAGTTTGTTTTTCCGACTACGCACACTGTCTATATGTGAAGAAACCGAATGCAAAATTGAAAAATTGCTACAAGAACTTCCAAAATATTATTAAAAAAAGAAGGCCACTCAAAAAGTGCCTTCTTCTATTTCACTAATATTTAATTGAAATTTCACGATCCAAACTGAGAAAAGGTGGACAAGAAGCGCAAACGCCATACATGCTCCGCTTAAAAAAGTTAGTATAGGATGCGAATACACGTGCCCCAATCCATAGGATACCGCCACGAAAAACATTGTTATGTAAATATAAATTGCTCCATGTATTTGCCTCATATAAACCTCCTTTTCCCATATTATAACATAAATTTTCTGATTATTCACATTAATTACTTGTAATCAATATTTCTCAACTGTTACACCTCTTACAGCAGCCTTAATATACGGTGACCCTTGTAAACTTTGTAAATCCTCTGTTTTTCCTGTTACGACTACACCGTATATTGGTAAGTTTTTTGGTTTTGTGTTTTTTATTTCTTTATCCCGCATTAACGGGCAGTAAGACCCCACATCAAAATTCAGCGGAAGCAAAGAAGTTAGGTTGGGGGCGAACTGCCCGTAAAAGCCCGATTGGTGAGGGCTGATAATCAGTGGGGGATGACCTCACCACTGATTAAAGTTTCACTTTATAGTTTATCCTAATAGATTCTCGATATCCCTCTTTATTTTCACTTAAAGATATCCAAATGTAGCTTTTATAAATTGTTTCATAGTAAAAAGCACATCCATTTTGATGCGCTTTTCTCTGAAATACTATTCTATTATTTCATCGCGTCCTTCACAACATCTTGAATCATAACGACTTCTGTTTTCATATCAACAGAGGGTGCTTCTTCATCAATACACTCATACCAAAATTCCAAGTGCTTTTTATCAATTTCATAATGAGAATTTTCGACAAGAGCCCCGCCTTCTCCTTGCACAGAATACCAATATAAGTACTCTTCTCCATCTCTTATTTCCCGGAAAATTGTCTCAACGTACATCTTTTCGTCGTTTAATGTCAAAAGTACTTCTTTCATATTGTCATTCAGAAGCTGCATCCATTCATTTACTCGATGACTCTTACCAGGCTTAACTTTAAATCTCGTTAATTCTACATTCATTTTTCTTCCCCCGTTTTCTTACGTACAAACAAACTGTATTCTATTGGATGATAAAAACTTAATTTACTAGCTAATTTTCGCGAAGGAATATTGTCTACATAACAATCCCAGCTCGGTATAATATCATTTTGCATGCAATGTTCAATGAACCGTGTTGCAACAGCTTGAGCTAATCCTTTCCCTTGATGCGCTTCATGTGTTGCAATATCTATTTCAGCATAACCATTCCCGCTAAATATCGAGACACATTCAGCTACAATTATCCCATCTTGTTCTATACAAAATCCAAAACCACCGTTTAAAAACGTTTCTTTTGATCCCCAATATTCTTTGTAGTACTCCTCTGTAAATTCACTGCTTCGTTCTATATCTCTTCTATCAATACGCTTCACTTCATATGTATTTTTGTTACAATCTCGTTTTCTCTCTTCAAAGGTTTCGCTTTGAAATTTCATTCGCGGAATGTTTCGAAGTACATGACTAAAACGTTCTTCTATCATCATTTCCCACTCGTTACTCGAAGAGAACAATGTAAATCTCTTCTCTGTTTTTTCAATAGCCTTTTTTATAAAAGAAAATAAATCTTCGTTATAATTTTGATCATCAGTATCACCAAATAAATAATAAATACCGTTAGCTGTACGAATTAGTCCTGCTGTTAATTTCTCGTTTGCAAAAATCTCACCATCTATCACTTGATCACATACCGCATAAGCAAACGTCGTCGTTTTTGTATGACTTTCTAAAATCGGAAGGATTTTTCTATACTCGGCTACGGATAATTTTTTCATAATTGCTCCACTATAATCGTATCAGCCTCTATATGTTCAAAACAAAGATTTACCGTTCTCTTTAATGCTCTCGTTCTATGAATCGTACATGCTGGAATTAAAATAGAATCATTTGGCTTTAAAACCGCCGTTTCTCCATCTTCAAAATCAATAAGTAACTCTCCCTCTAGCACAATAAATAATTCATCCGAATTAGAATGATAGTGCCAATCATATTCACCAGTAAATACAGCGATTCGTAAGCAATGACTGTTTATATTTGAAACGACGAAGTTTTTATGTTGATCTTTAATATCCTTTGTTAATTCTATTAAGTTCACAGTCTCCATCTTTCGTCCCATCCTTTCATTAGTCGTTCTTCTAAAAAACTAACTTAATCTCCACCACCTCCGCAATCTCCTCCACCATCACTTGAGCTACTACAGTCATTGCTACTGTAGTCACCGAATCCACTTGATGAGCTTGAAGCGTATGAAGATTTTTTGCTTCTTTTTCTATCTTTTTTACTTTCATGACTAGGCCATACTTTATCAAATAATATAAAGAATAAGATTCCTTCTACCATAACAAGTAGAACACCTAAGGTACTTTCAATAACATTGGGGGTTATCCCCAAACTTTTAAATATCCCACATAAATACAAGCAAAAAATCACATACAAGAACATACAAATATACCGAAATGTTTTCTCTATCGTAATGACTACTTTTTGTGAAAAAGGTATGTTCTGTTCCTGTTTTTTCTTTATATACCTTTGTCTCTTTGCCTGTTTTTTCTTCCTCTTTTTGCTCCCCATCGAATCCCCTCTTTTTATTATATAATTCTAAATTATCATAATAAAAATCGTTTTACACCAATAAATAACAATTATTCACATGTTATTTCTCCATATAAAAAAGACCCTCCTCACGAAAAGGAAGGTCTCAAATGTATTTCTATTATGATAAAGCAGGAGCTTTTTCAAGAAGCTCTTTTGCATCAGCGTATTGTAAGCCGTGAGCTTCCGCAACTGCTTCGAATGTTACATAACCATCTAATGTGTTAATACCTTTTAATAATGCAGTGTTGCCTAAGCAAGCTTCTTTGTAGCCCTTGTTAGCAATTTGTACTGCATATGGTACTGTTACGTTTGTTAATGCAAGAGTTGACGTACGTGGAACTGCACCTGGCATATTAGCAACTGCATAATGAACAACGCCATGTTTTTCGTAAGTTGGGTTGTCATGAGTTGTAATACGATCAGTTGTTTCGAAAATACCACCTTGGTCAATCGCGATATCTACAACGACAGAACCTGGTTCCATTGATTGAATCATTTCTTCAGTTACAAGTTTTGGCGCTTTTGCACCCGGAATTAATACCGCTCCAATAACAAGGTCAGATTCTTTAACAGCTTCTGCAATGTTGTATGGATTAGACATTAATGTTTTTACTTGGTTACCGAAAATATCATCTAATTGACGAAGACGTTCTGCACTTAAGTCAATGATTGTTACATCTGCACCTAAACCTACTGCAATCTTAGCTGCGTTTGTACCAGCTTGACCACCGCCGATGATTGTTACTTTGCCGCGTTTTACCCCTGGAACGCCTGCAAGTAAAATACCTTTACCGCCTTTGTTTTTCTCAAGGAATTGTGCACCGATTTGTGCAGACATACGACCAGCCACTTCACTCATAGGTGCAAGTAATGGTAAAGAACGATTGTCTAATTGTACTGTTTCGTATGCGATTGATGCAACTTTGTTATCGATTAATGCTTTCGTTAATTCTGGTTCTGGAGCTAAGTGTAAGTATGTGAATAAGATTAAGCCTTCACGGAAATAGCCGTATTCACTTGCTACTGGCTCTTTTACCTTCATAACCATATCTTGATTCCATGCTTCTTCAGCAGTTTCTACAAGTTTCGCACCAGCTTGTACGTATTCTTCATCTGTAAAGCCAGATCCTAAACCTGCTCCTTTTTGAACAAAAACTTCGTGACCATTTTGTACTAAATGTACTGCTCCCGCTGGCGTCATTGCCACACGGTTTTCATTGTTCTTAATTTCTGTTGGAATACCGATACGCATGATTAGTTCCCCCTTGAGTTATGAAATGACCCCTGAATCATTTTTTAAAGCGCTTTCTACGCTCTTATATTTTAACATAATATCTCAATATTTGACAAAAAAATAACACGAGTTTTCCGATAGATTTAATTTTATATTAAAGGACAGTATTATCCGCACCTCTCAGCACAATGGATAAACTGTCCAATTATTCGAAACTTCATCTTATTTTATTCTATCGATGTCTATGAATAACATCCACTGCACCAGTCACTTCAATAATTGTACCGGTAATCATATCGGAATCGTCCTCACATAAAAACGAAATGGTTCTTGCAATATCTTCACCTGTTCCAGATCTACCAATCGGTGTGTTATGCTCTTTCAGCTGACGTGCTTCTTGAATAGTTGCTTCTTTCATATCGCCTATAATATCACCAGGACATACCATGTTCGCAGTAATACCATACTCCGCTTCTTCATAAGCAACTGTTTTCGTTAATGAAACAAGTCCTACTTTCGCTGCGGCAAAAGCTGAACGATAAATCCATCCCGGTGCACTATCCGCCCCTTGAAATCCGTAATTAATAATACGGCCAAAGTTCTGTTTTCTCATGACCGGAACGACAAGTTTTAATAAATGAAATACCGCTGTTAAATTTCCCTGAATCATTTCATTCCATTCATCTTCTTCATAATCAACTAACTTTTTTCGTTCAAATACATATGGACCAGCATTATTAATTAAAAAGTCAATTTTGCCAAAACGGCTCATCGCTTCTTCTACTATTTTATGTAAATCTTCCTTTTTCGTGACATCAGCTTGCACGAATTGTAGACGCTCTTCCACATCTTTATATGTTTCTTTCATCGTTTCCATAGCCGTGATATCGCTATGGTACGTTACTGTTACTGAATAGCCTTTAGCCAATAACTTTTCTGTTACTTGCTTTCCTAAACCTTTCGTACCGGCTGTAATGAGCGCATGTCTCACAAAACTGCCCCCTTTTAAATTGCTATACTTCATATGTAACAAGTTCTCGCTCCAATTACAACTAAAATGAATTGAAACAGAGTTTTCAAAATTCTGTAACGTTTCTGGCAAGCACGTTACCAAAATTTGTTTTATAATTAAGTTGTAAACAGTTATAAAACAGATTGGGAGGAATTTACTATGAATAATACATATACAAATATTTTAATCGCGGTGGATGGTTCTAAAGAAGCAGAAAAAGCCTTTAAAAAAGCAATTCAAGTCGCAAAACGCAACAATGCAACATTAACAATCGCTCATATCGTTGATGTAAAAGCATACTCAGCCGTAGAAGCTTATAGCCGTGCAATTGCGGAACGTGCAAATCTATTTGCAGAAGACTTATTAGAAGACTACAAAAAAACTGCGCTTGAAGCTGGTCTTGAAAAAATTGAAACTGTATTAGAATTCGGTAATCCTAAATCAAAAATTTCAAAAGAAATCGCTCCAAACCATAAAGTAGATTTAATTATGTGTGGTGCGACTGGTTTAAATGCTGTTGAGCGTTTCCTAATTGGTAGCGTCTCTGAACATATTATTCGCTATGCGAAATGCGATGTCCTTGTTGTTCGTGGTGATGAAGAGCAAGGTGAGCTTTAATTTATAGATAAAACACCAAGTCCACATAGGCTTGGTGTTTTTCATTTTATAAACTTCACTATAAACACAAGACACGCTACGACAACAACGGTAATTGCCAACACATAAGGCGGAAGAAACTTCAAAGACCATAATGCCATCATAATCGTCGCGATCGTTAAGTACGTTTGCTTTGCACCTTCTATCATTTTTTTACGAAATAAGAAAACATACAAATAACCAATTGGCGGCGTAATAAAGCAAAGAACGTATATGATTTTTGATTTTAAATACCACTTTTGTTCTCCAAGTTTCTTTATATCCCCTTCTATTCTCTTATGCTCTTGTTCTTTCGCTTCTTCTACAAGCGGATTTTCCTCTTCTCCTCGCTTTTCTTTCATATAAGGAAGAAAGTGCATAAAAAAATAGTATGCGAATACGAATGCTCCAAATCCAATATTTACTCTTTCTAATGGAATATGTTCACTAAAAAAAGCAGCAGTAAGCACTAAAGACAAACAGTATGTCATCATCCAAAAGGAACGTTTTCTCTTTTTCCGTTCCATTTCTTTTTTGCCTTGTATATCTTTTCTTTTCGAAAGCCATATAGAAATAAAACAATCTACTACAAATAGAGCAAAAGTAAATATCGCAACGTGTACTGTTTCTAAATCCTCAAATGAAAAGATATTTGGGAATGCAACATGTAATACAATGAATGTGTACAAAATTAGTCCTATAAAATAAATACGTCTCATTTTCCATCCCTTTCTTATTTCCTAACATTACGTTAACATACATTTTTTAGAAATAGACGGACAAAATATATATATGTGTAAAAAAGGAGGATGCTATATGGATGATTCTGAACGCATTATTTTAGATGTGAACGGCAAAGAAATTGAAATGCTAGATACGATTCGCACTCATTTTAAAGAGAAGCACGGCGTTGAACTAAGTAATGGTGCATTACTTCGTGATTTGATGGATATAGAGTATATTCGAATTACGGAAGATCGACATAAGTATAATTAAAAGAAAACGACTGCAGGCGAATGCCATCAGTCGTTTTCTTTCTTTATTTAAGCTCTTGATGCTTCCCGCCCATACCACCTGGCTCATTACTATCTTGGTGTACAGTTAGTTTATTTGTTTTCGCATCTTTTAAAACTCTATATGTATATGATTCATTTGGTTCATCTTTAAACTGTACATTCATACCATACGAATCCATTTTGCTATAAAAGGCCGGTTTTATATATAAAATATCACTTTCTTTATATCCTTTATCTTGCAAATGCCACATCGTTGCGATAACCGCTTCTTCTCGCTTTTCTTTTTCACCAACATACATATATTTGTCCAAAAGAAACACTTTAGCATTTGCAATTAAGCTAATTAACAGTACAATGATCAACACTATTTTTTTCATAGACTTCCCCTAAATTGTTATTTTTTACTACATTGTAACTTAAATGCTAGTAAAAAATAAAGTACGCCAGACTTTAATAGACTAGCGTACTTCCCAACTCAACTCTTAATAACTTCTTTCGTTAACCCCTTCGCCTTCTCCAAAGCGTTTTTGATTTGTTCAAACCCAGTCCCGCCAGCACTGTTACGACGCTTTACAGCTGCATATGGTGACAGCACTTCATACAAATCTTCTTCAAATAAGGAGCTCATTTCTTTATATGTTTCAAGAGAGACATCTAATAAATAAATTCCTTTTTGTGTGCAATATAGCACTAACTTTCCAACAATTTCATGAGCTTGACGGAATGGTAGTCCTTTGTTCGCTAAATAGTCAGCAATTTCTGTTGCGTTGGAGAAATCTTGCGTCACAGCTTGCCCCATTTTTTCTTTGTTTACAGTCATCGTTTCAAGCATGCCCGCCATAATATGAAGGCAGCCTTCTACTGTTTTAACTGTATCAAACATTCCTTCTTTATCTTCTTGTAAGTCTTTATTGTAAGCGAGCGGTAATCCTTTCATTACTGTGAGTAAACTGAATAAATTACCGTATACTCTGCCTGTTTTACCACGGATTAGTTCCGCCATATCCGGATTTTTCTTTTGCGGCATAATGCTGCTTCCCGTTGCATATTGATCGCTCATTTCAATAAATTGAAACTCTTGGCTACTCCATAAAATAAGTTCTTCGCAAAAGCGTGATAAGTGCATCATAAGCATAGAGGAGTTACTTAGGAACTCCAGTATGAAATCACGATCACTTACTGCATCTAAACTATTTTCATAGATTCCATTAAATCCAAGAAGCTCCGCACTATACTCTCGGTCGATCGGGAATGTCGTTCCAGCTAACGCTCCTGCTCCTAATGGCGAAATGTTAATACGTTTTAACGAATCTTCATAACGATTCACATCACGCTCTAACATCCAAAAGTAAGCGAGAATATGATGAGCAAATGAAATCGGCTGAGCACGTTGCAAATGCGTATAGCCAGGCATAATGGTTTCAATATTATTTTCTGCTTGATGAACAAGAACAGTTTGCAATTGCTTTGTAGCTTTTATAATATGTTCTACCTTTTCTTTTAAATACAAATGCATATCTGTCGCTACTTGATCATTACGACTTCGGCCAGTGTGAAGTTTTCCTCCTACTTCGCCAATTTGTTCAATTAACATTTTTTCGATGTTTAAATGAATATCTTCTGCTTCTACTGAAAATTGTAGCTTATTCTCTTTTGCTTCTTTCAATAAATATTGAAGACCTATCTTTATTTTCTCTGCTTCTTCTTGCGTAACGATGCCTTGCTTTGCTAGCATCGTTACATGTGCCATACTCCCATTTATATCTTGATTTACTAATTGTTGATCGAAGGAGATGGATGCTCCGAACTCTTCAACCCATGCTTCCGCTTCTTCTGTAAAACGTCCGCCCCAAAGTTTGCTCACGCTTCCACCTTCTTTTGATTCACTTGGCTGTATACTTTCGTCGGTAAACCGAATAATGAAATGAATCCAACTGCTGCATCATGATTAAATTCATCTTGAGCAGTATATGTTGCTAATTTTTCATCGTATAAAGAGTATTCAGATTTACGTCCTTCTACAATCGCATGACCTTTAAATAATTTCACACGCACTGTACCTGTTACATTCTTTTGCGTTTCTTGTAAAAATGCATGAAGCGCTTGTTTTAAAGGCGAGAACCATAAACCATTATAAATAAGTTCTGTTATTTTCTGTTCAATCACTGGTTTAAAATGTGCTACTTCTTTTACGTGTGTTAAATCTTCCAACTCTTTATGCGCAGTGATTAACGTCATTGCTGCTGGGCATTCGTATACTTCACGAGATTTAATACCGACAAGACGATTTTCTACGTGATCAATACGTCCAACGCCGTGTTTTCCAGCAAGCGCATTTAACGTTTTAATTAATTCTGCAAGTGAATATGCAGTGCCATTTAAAGTAGTCGGTACGCCTGCTTCAAATCCGATTTCTACAAACTCTGGTTTATTCGGTGTATCTTCTAATGCCAATGTCATCTCATATGCATCTTCTGGCGGCGCTGCCCATGGATCTTCTAAAATTCCACATTCATTGCTGCGTCCCCATAAGTTTTGATCGATTGAAAACGGGCTATCTAAATTAATCGGAATTGGTACATCGTTTTCTTTTGCATAGGCAATTTCTTCTTCACGTGACCACTTCCATTCACGTACAGGTGCAATCACTTCTAAGTAAGGATTTAATGCTTGAATAGAAACTTCAAAACGAACTTGATCATTTCCTTTCCCTGTACATCCGTGTGCAACTGCAGTTGCGCCTTCTTGTTCTGCGATTTCTACTAATTTCTTCGCAATAAGCGGACGAGATAATGCAGAGACAAGAGGGTATTTCCCTTCGTATAATGTGTGTGCTTGCATCGCCATCAATGCATATTCGTTTGCAAATTCTTCTTGAACATCAATCATATATGATTTAATTGCACCTACTGAAAGTGCCTTTTCTTTTACAAATGCTAAGTCTTTACCTTCCCCTAAGTCTAAACAAAGCGCGATAATATCATAATTCTTCTCTTGTAACCATTTAATTGCAACGGAAGTATCAAGACCTCCGGAATATGCTAATACAACTTTTTTCTTCTCCATTTTGCATCCCCCTAAAGAATAAATATTCATTTTCTTTTATAATAATTCACACTTTACCACCTTTCACAAAATGTATCAAGAGTCATTTTCAAATTTTTTCAAACAATTTCTTCGAACTTCTTTCTGTTTTTATGTACAATATAAGCAGGAAAACGGGGGTGAACTTATGGAAAAGTATTTCTTATACGATGAACATCTAGGAATTGAAATTCCACATTTACAAGAAGACTGGGAAGAAATCCCCGAAAAAATGCAACATGCTATTTTACTAAAATGGGAACAAGTTCGCGGGAAAATTCCTGATCGTATAAAAGAACTTGAGCACTATATTAATACAAAACAACATTATTTAAATAACGAAGAAGACTTCGAAGTTTCTTGTAAACTAAATTCAGAAATTGCCGATCTTGCTTCCATCATTAATGACCTTTGGCTTTGGTATCGACTCACTCAAAATGTATCTGAGGGGAAAGCACACCAATGAAAAAAGCATGCCCCTCAATAACTTTGGGTCATGCTTTTTTTGTCATAACATGATTTACAATATATTTCTTGTGCTGTTTTCGCCAAACATACATCGAATGGACCAACTAATATACTTCTTTCTTTCGGCAACTTTACAAAAGCAACAAGCTCTTCTTCATATTGAATTTTTTTCTGACATGAAATGCATATTAATTCTTTTCTTTTGAACATGTCTTTTAGCATACCTTCACTCTCCCCTTCATCTATCTATATTAATATACTCTCATAATAGTTAAGACTTGTAAAAAAATGACACATTCTGAATCGAATGATTCATATACTATGTACAAAAGGAGGTTTAAAAATTATGCGTGCTTTCGTTATTATCACTTTAACTTTTTTAAGTGTAATTAGTTGGGATGCGTTTTTTAAAGATAAAAGTGATGAAAAGAACACAACGGAATAAAACCCTTTTTTCTTACTTATTGGACAAACCGTTATAAACTGTCCAATCCTCCGAAATAACTTAGGCTTTTCTACAAAAATATTTAAACATAACATTTTTTGTAGATTCCCTCCGTTTATTGTCGGTTTCCATCCGCATACATTTTTTAAAAGTATGATATAATAGTATAAATCTTGAAGGAAGGGATTTTGATATCATGATCGCTCGAAGGAGCATGTGGCATCGTATTGACGAATCATACACGTAGCGTATTTTTCAGCTCAGATACTTTAGTCTAGCGAAAAAAATACGAGAGTGGGGAAATTATGATTGCCCGAAGGATAATTTGGCAAAAAAAAGACTCTTCTTACACATAGCGTTTTGTTTAGGACTTAATTGTTACTAACTAAACAAAACAAAGAAGAGCAGGATTGCTAAATGACGAATCCTACTCCACGTTTTGTTTAGTCGTTTTAAGACTTAAACTAAAACGAAGGTAGGGAGAATTGATGGACGAGAGGATTATTCGTTATTTCTTCAGCGACATATAGCGTAGTTAGTTTTTTCGTAAACTAACTGAAAGCTACATGTGAGCTCGTAGTTAGTTTACAACACAAAAAGGACTACTAACTACGGAAAGAAGGAATAACGATGAGGAACATCCAAAGTCGGCAAATTATTAAAGAAATTTTTATGGTTTTAATCGGTTCATTTATTTTAGCAGCAGCGCTATATCACATTCACTTCCAAAACCACTTAACAGAAGGTGGATTTGTAGGAATTGCACTATTCATTCAAAACTTTTATGATATTTCACCATCTATTTCAACTGTATTAATGGATATCCCAATTATTTTACTGTGCGCTTCATTTTTAGGTAGAAAAATGGTTGGTTATTCATTCCTAGGTTCAATTTCATTCGGAGTATTTTATTCCTTTATGGAAAATTATTCTCCATTTACGGTAGATTTATCAAATAACTTATTTATAGCTGCAGTAGTTGGCGGTGCGTTAGCTGGTATTGGACTCGGTTTTATATTACGATTTGGCGGTGCAACCGGTGGAGACGATATTTTAACAATTGTATTAAGTAAACGAACTCGTTTTACAATTGGGCAAATTTTCTTCGTCTTTGACGCGATTGTTCTTGCGCTTTCATTATATTATTTAAATTGGACAGAAATTGCTTTTACTATTCTTTCGATTGCCGTACAGGCAAAAACATTGGATTTAATTTATTATCCAAAAACAGAAAAAACAGCAGAAAAGCAGCCAGTATCTGTTCCAATGTCCAAAAAACATGCAACAAATTAAAAAAGCGAAAGGCTTCGGCCTCTCGCTTTTTTTATGCTCTTTTTTCTTTCTCGACTATATGGCGCACTTGATAAAATCTATTTGCAAATTCAGTAACGTTTCTTGTTAAACGATAATTCACTGTAGATCCAATTGCCATTCCAATTACCGGTATACCTTGGAATAATTTACGACGAAGAGCATAAATCGAAAATGTCTTCAAAATTTGTTTTAACACAACCTCAGTAGAAGCTGTTTGTAGCACTGCTTCGTCTCCTTCGTAAAAGAACGAATCTTCTTGCTCCAGCTCTTGCAATAAATTGTACCATGCATATTGCTGAAGTCTTCCTGGTAGTAATGACGCATGAAACACCTTTAACGCAAGCATCATTTCATACGGCTTGTTCACATCATGTCCAAATGATGTTGCAATAAGTTGGACTGCCTTCACATTTAACGCGATCATAACCGGAAAATCCGCCGTTAATAATAATAAACCTCCAGCACCTGTTGCCCCACCTTGTACAAATGAATATAGACGATGACGTGCTGTTTGCTGCTCTGCTATGTATGTTAATTGATCAATAGATAATGCTTTCAAATCTTCAAGCTGTTCAATCGATTCATCAAATAACCTTGATGTTCCTAAAATCCGATTACGTGCATCTAACTGTGCTTGTGAACTTTGAATAAATGCATGCAAATGAAAGAGCCATCCATCTGCTTTCGTGAAGAATTCTTTTCGCTTTTTCTCAGGTAATTTCGCAACTGTAGCATGTAACCATTTATCAAACACTTTTTGAAAATCGGTCGCTTCTTGCTCAACTAATTGCGCTTCCCATTCTTTTATATTGTCTAAAATGGCTTGTTCTCGCTTCGATCGCATCGTAACAACCACCTCGTTCGATTTTTTTCTATTGTAACATATTTCTGCTTATTCTTTGCAAATATGCTTGTCTATCTTTATTCACATACCATTTTTGAATGGCATAAAATATTAACAAAAAGGATGAGATAAATCACATGAATCTATCCGATATAAAAAAAGAATATAATGCGGTATTCAGCTTAGGACAAAACTGCTGGCCCGCTTGGGCATTATATCAATTAGAATTATCACCATTTTTTGGCGTTATTGATTTTATGCTAAGTCCCTCATTAGAAAAAGTGAATGTATTATTACAAAATCGATTTGACCGCTTTTTAAATTTCGAAAATTTATCCTTCATCTCATTTTGGGATGATGATGCAAAATTAAGATTAAGGGACAACCTTTATGAAATTGACTCCTGTCATGACTTTAAAACAGATGTAAATACACCAACTTCTTGGCCTTCTTATACAGAAATTAAGTTAAACTATGAACATCGTATTAATCGTTTTCTAGCTACAATTGAAACGGCAGAATCCATATTATTTATTCGAACTGGAGGAACATATGAAGAAGCATGTTCCCTAGAACAAAGTTTATCTCAAATCGTTACACATACATTCTCTGTCCTGTTACTAATTCCTGCCGATATACCAACTATCACCCAAGAAGATTGGGGATTACAACGTATTTGCGTTATGAAATGTCCTATTATGGATGTATACCAATACAATGAAGCATTTTGGAAAGACTTATTTGATGGAATTACGATTAGACCACATTCTTAAATACATGACACCTTTACTACAAAAAATATTATAATCTTCCTTATACAAAAAAATAAGGAGTGATTGTATATGTATCCACGTGCAAAGGCTTTTGGCATTGCTATACATCACGGGCGTCTTCTCGTACAAGAATATTATTCAGCCGATGAAACATTTTACCGACCTCTTGGTGGTTCAATTGAACTTGGTGAACAATCAGCACATACCGTTATTCGTGAATTTAGGGAAGAGCTTCATACAGAAGTGGAAATCACCGATTATTTAGGTTGTTTAGAAAATGTCTTTCATCTCGATGGAGACATTGGTCATGAAATTATTCAACTATATTCTTTGCGTTTATTAGACACGTCACTATATGAAATGGAAATATTAAATATACAAGATGAGGAAACAGTAGCGTATGCGAAATGGATTCCTATTACGGCATTCATTCAGAAAGAAAAAATATTATATCCGGATGGAGTTTTAAAATACATCCAAAAGAAAAAAGACGAAATCCTATAGGATCTCGTCTTTCTTTTCATATATTAACCAATATCTCCAAGACGTAGTACGTCACGAGCAATCATAACTTCTTCGTCAGTTGGAATTACGATAATTTTTACTGGAGAGTGTGGGAAGCTGATGAATGCTTCTTCACCGAATACGTTATTACGTTTTGCATCGAAGTATACGCCCATGTACTCAAGGCCTTCTAATACGCGCTCACGAATAATCGCACTGTTTTCACCTACACCAGCTGTGAAGATGATTGCGTCTACACCTTTCATACGAGCAGTGTAAGAACCGATGTATTTGTGGATACGGCTTACGAATACATCAAGTGCTACTTTCGCACGGTGGTCGCCTTCTTCTTCTTTCGCAATGATGTCACGTAGGTCACTAGAGTAACCAGTAAGACCTAACATACCACTCTTCTTGTTTAATACGTTAACTACTTCTTCTACTGTTTGGCCTGTTTTTTCCATGATGTATGGAATTAACGCAGGGTCAAGGTTACCAGAACGTGTACCCATTGTTACACCAGCAAGTGGAGTGAAGCCCATAGAAGTATCGATAGATTTACCGCCTTCTACTGCTGCGATACTTGCACCGTTACCTAAGTGACAAGAAAGTAAGCTTAAGCTTTCAATTGGACGACCTAATAATTCAGCCGCACGCTCAGTTACATATTTATGAGAAGTTCCGTGGAAACCGTATTTACGGATGCCGAATTTTTCATAGTACTCATATGGTAAGCTGTATAGGAATGCAGATTCCGGCATTGTTTGGTGGAATGCTGTATCGAATACTGCTACTGCTGGTACGTTTGGTAATACTTCTTGGAATGCTTTAATACCAACAACGTTTGCTGGGTTATGAAGTGGTGCTAAATCGCTTAATTCTTCGATATCAGCTAATACTTCATCAGTAATTAAAACAGAGTCAGCAAATTTTTCGCCGCCGTGAACGACACGGTGACCGATACCGCCAATCTCATCTAGAGATTTAACGATTCCGTTTTCAGTTAACTTTTTAAGAAGCATATTAACTGCTACTGCGTGATCTGGAATGTTTGTAATTTCTTTTTGTTTTTCGCCATCTACAGTAATAGTGAAGATACTATCTTCTAAACCGATACGTTCTACTAAACCTTTTGTTAATACTGTTTCACTTGGCATTTCAAATAATTGGAATTTTAAGGAAGAGCTTCCTGCGTTAATCGCGATGATTTTTGACATCTAGTCTTTCGCCCCTTTTTCTCTTGGTAGTTGTGTGGATGTTTCCACAAACCGCTCGATTTTATCTGATCAAATTCACCAAATATGAAAACGTTTCATCATTAGCAAATTTTATACTCACGATTTTAATTTAAACATCGTACGACATATATTTCAAGTGAAAAAATTGTAACACCAAGAAAAAATATATATTACAGATTTCAAAAAAATTCAGTTAAATCTTGTATATATTTAAAAATATGACATATTATATAAAACTGTACTACATAAATCACTAATGCTGTTACATATACCTAGCTTTATTTATGTGTTGCAAACCAAGTATTTAATTGATCCATAATGTCTTCCATCGCCTTCATGTTAGAGAATTTAGGCAACTCCACTAATAACGCCTGTTTTGGCATTGTTACATTAGCGCCTTTCTTTTGGAGAACAAATATACTTTTTGCATTTTTCTCGTTTTTAAACATGGAAACAGGAAGCTGTAATAACCCTTGAATAAAGCATGTTTCTTTAATAAATGCATGTAATTTCGGTGCTTGGTCACTTTCAAAAATGAAGTTTGGTACTAAGAAGAATAAGTAACCGCCCTCTTTCGTATGTTTCACACTTTGTTCAATAAATAAGTGATGGGCATACGACATTCCTTCATCTGCTTTTAATTTATATTCACTTGCACCGATTTCGTTTGGATAATAACCAACCGGTAAGTCTGAAACGACTGCATCAACTGGATCGATATAAAGTGGTGCTAGTCCATCTTGATGGAAGAATTCGATTGCATGCTTTTGTAAATTTGCATTTACTAAAGCAAGTTTAATTAGCACTTCATCCACTTCTACACCAAATCCACTCATTGTTAGTCCTTCTTTGGCGCTATTAAACACTGTAGTCATTAAATTACCTGTTCCAATTGCAGGATCTAAAACTGTGATCTCGTTTTGACCTTGCATAAATTTATGGAATAAGTAACTCATGAACATTCCAACTGCATCAGGCGTCATTTCATGATTCGCTTGTACGCCTTCTTTCATTCCTTTTAAGATGGCTAACTGAAATGCTTTACGAATTTCTTCACCTTTATATGTTTCTTCATTAAACGTACTATATTCACGATTCAGCCTTTCAATTGCTGATTCGGATAATTCCTCTTGTAAAATCGCTCCCTCAAACAAGTTATCACCTGTTTCTACAAGCGCCTCTAAATATGTTACATCTAATTCTTTACGTAAAACTACCGCAGAAGAATCAAAAATAGAAAATAATGTTTCTACTGTCTGACTCACGTACATTCCTCCTTCTCTCTTTTACACATAACTTATATCATACCACAAAGTGATTTTTTCCAAAAAGAAAAAGCGACCTCCTGTAAAGAGCTCCCCTTTAGTTATATATGATATAACGTTTTTTCTCATATATCGATGCTGTTACAGAGCAATATATGAGAAAAAACGACCTCTTTATAAGAGGTCATTCTCTTCACATTACTTCGCAGATTTAGCTGCTTCTAATGCTGCTTCATAGTTTGGATGGCTTGTACCTTCGCTTACGTATTCTGCGTAAACTACTTTGTCATTGCTATCTACTACGAATACTGCACGAGCAAGTAAACGAAGCTCTTTCATTACTAAGCCGTAAGCTTCACCGAATGAAAGGTCGCGGTGGTCAGAAAGTGTTACAACATTTTCTAAACCGTTTGCTGCACACCAGCGTTTTTGAGCGAATGGTAAATCAGCGCTAATTGTTAATACTTTCGCGTTTTCAATACCTGCTGCATCTTGGTTAAAACGACGAGTTTGTGCATCACACACACCCGTGTCGATTGAAGGTACAACACTAATTAATTTCACTTCACCTTTGTATGTTTCTAAACTTACTGGAGATAAGTCGTTTGCTAATACTTGGAAGTTTGGCGCTTGATCGCCAACTTTAACTTCTGTTCCAACTAAAGTCATTGGATTACCTTTAAAAGTTACGTTTGCCACTTGAAAATCCTCCCTTATTTAAACAAAATATGTACAATGTAAATGATAGTTTGTCCCTATCGATAATGCAAATAAAATCGCTTTATTTACAAAAAAATTAAAGAAGCTAACCTATTGATTAGCTTCTTTATTCGTTAAATTTGAAATTCAGGATCATCTTCTTTTCGTTTATCCATCATTTCTTTCACTTTATCAACAGCTTGTGGCGCTAATTCAATTATCTTATCGATGACGTGTGTTTGTTTATCTAAGTGCAATACTTTCACACCATCTCCATTTATAACAAGAAAGGCAACAGGATTAATAGAAACTCCTCCACCACTTCCCCCGCCAAATGGATGACGGCCTGAATGTTCTACTTTACCAAATTCACTTCCACCAGCAGCAAATCCGAAACTTACTTTCGAAACTGTAAGAATTACGCTTCCATCTGCCGCTTTAATTGGGTCACCAACAATTGTATTTACATCAGTCATTTGTTTTAAATGCTGCATTGCTGTTGTCATTAAACCTTGAATTGGATGGTCCATTCTATATCCCCCCTATGCTTGAACAGATTTTTCTGTCATACCAGATCTTTGTCTTCTCATAAATACGAGTAATTTGACGCCAGTTTTTATAGCGCGGAATATACGAAAAGATGCTGTTAACTCGCATCTTGATGCAAATCCTTTCCCTTGAAAAACTGGGGTAATTTCAAATTCTGGTACGTCGACAATATGCATATATTGTCCGACAACTCCAGCAGCCATACCTTTTGTCCCCCATGCATATCCAGTGACAATTCCAGTACTAGCTGCATCGCCTGCTCCAATTTGTGTATGCCATTTCCAACCATTGATTTTCACTCGTTTGAGAAAATCTTTAACAATAGTATGAACTTCTTGAAGCTTTTTTATCAGTTCACCAATGCTGTCAAGTTGCGCCATAATTTTATTATCGAGTCCGCCGTCCTCTTCAGCTTTTTCGATTTTCTGTCCTGTCTTTTTCTGCTGTTTTTCAATTCTTTCCAACACATCAAATGTATATCGAATCATCCATATTTTCACTTGAAGCAAACATTGCTTTTCCATTTCTGAATATAAAAATGTCACCTTAAGCTTTATTTTCGACAATAGTATAAACAAAATAAAAAGAAGAAGAATTATTATTCCAATTACGAGCCACTTCATACGTATCATCCTTTCACTCCGTACCCATTATCGACAAGTTTATTCATCGTTAAACAGAGTTTTATAAGATTGAATATAAAAATTTTTCTAAAAATAAAAAGGTATTTTGACAATTTATATCGAAATATATTATTTGAACATATCATCAGGGAACGGACTCTAATGATATGTAGCACGAAAAACAGAAAATTTAACTGCAGTGGAGGGATACATAATGGCAGATCGTCGCAATTTATTTTTCTTTTATGGTGATGACAAAGCAACGCTCGTTGAAAAAATGAAACCAATCTATCGTATTTTAGAAGAGAATGGATTTACCATATTAGATCATCCAAAAAATGCAAACGCTATCGTCAGTGTTGGAGATGATGCAACCTTCTTACAAGCCGTTCGTAAAACTGGTTTTAGAGAAGATTGCTTATACGCAGGGATTTCTACGAAAGATGAAATTTCTTTCTACTGCGATTTCCATATTGATCACGTTGATACAGCCCTTCAAGAAATTACAAAAAATGAAATTGAAGTGCGAAAATATCCAACAATTCAGGTAGATGTAGATGGCAGTACATCTTTCCATTGTTTAAATGAGTTCTCATTACGTTCTAGCATTATTAAAACATTCGTTGTAGATGTTCATGTTGATGATTTATATTTCGAAACATTTAGAGGGGACGGTTTAGTAGTTTCTACCCCAACAGGAAGTACTGCTTACAATAAATCATTGCATGGTGCAGTTGTTGACCCGCTTATCCCATGTTTCCAAGTAAGCGAACTAGCATCTTTAAACAACAACACTTACCGTACGCTCGGTTCACCTTTCATTTTAAATCACGAACGTACATTAACTTTAAAACTAAGACCAGACGGTAACGATTATCCTGTTATCGGCATGGATAACGAAGCGCTTAGCATTAAACAAGTGGAAAAAGCTGTTGTACGCTTAAGCGATAAACAAATTAAAACAGTTAAATTAAAAAACAACTCTTTCTGGGAAAAAGTACAGAGAACGTTTTTATAAGATTAAAATAACCGCAGAATTATGGAATTCCATAATTCTGCGGTTATTTATTTCCCCCGATTGGCGCGAACAATAATCTCTTACTATCCGGCCGTTATTCTTGTCAGTTTTTGTCGGTAAGTCGATATATTCCGAAAACCGCTCATATATTTTTACGCATCTTTTCTATAGACAACTTGGCCATCTATTACGGTCATTTCTGCTTGTACTTCTTTTATTTCTTCTGCCTCAATTTCAAAAATATTGCGGTCTAATATTGTAAAATCTGCTTCATATCCTTTTGCAATTTGCCCTCGCTTCGCTTCTTTTCCGATTGCATAGGCACTTCCTGTTGTAAATAAAGAAACAGCCTCATAAACCGTTAATCTTTCCTCAGGCATATAGCATATACCGTCAATAAAACTTCTACGTGTAACAGCGCTATATATGCCTAAAAACGGATTCACTTGTTCAATGGGAGCATCTGAGCCACCGTTGCAGTGTAATCCTGCTTCCAGTAACGTCTTCCAAGCGTACGCATAACGAAGACGGTGCTCGCCTAGTTTTTCAATGACTGACGGAAAATCTGATGAAAGAAAGACTGGCTGTATATCGATAATGGCTTGCAAGTTTTTCATTCTTTCTATCAACTCTTCACGAGCAAGCTGACAATGAATAATACGGTCACGTAACCCTTCTGCTGGTGGATATAATTCGAGTGCATCAATGACATATTCAAGCGATAAGTCACCGATAGTATGAATCGCAACTGGCATATGTAAATCTCGTGCTTTCTTTACTAATTCCGCAAGTTCTTCACGTGAGAAAATCGCAACTCCATTTGTTTCCTTCGCATCTTCATACGGTTCACTTAATAATGCTGTTCTTCCGCCAAAAGAACCGTCAGAGAAAATTTTCATTGCTCCAAATTCAATACAATGTTCATTTTCATATTCTTTTCGTTCATGTGCTACTTCATGGTGAACGAGCAAATGGGCTTTAAATGGCATTTCTTTTATAACGTGAGAAAACGCATTATATGTTTTTCTAAAACCACCATAATAATTTAAATCTTCCGTATGCCCGCCAACAAGTCCGTATTTCCAGCAATCTTTAATCGCTGTTTGCAGAGCTCTTTGTAAATAAGCTTCATCAATTTCTGGCTGAACATGTGTAATTAATTCTTGCCCTTGTTCATATAAAAGCCCTGTTAACTTATTTGATGAATCTCTACCAATTTTCCCGCCTTTTGGATCTTCTGCCTTTTCTGTTATATTCGCTTCTTGCAGTATGTATGAATTTACCCATGTAACGTGACGACAAACTCGCTTTAATAAAATGGGATGTTCTTTCGAAATTTCATCTAAATCACGCGCATGAACATCTTTCGTATCTGTAAAGTTATTTTCATTCCATCCTTCTCCAATAATCCAAGAGCCCTTTGGAGCTTCTTCCACTCGCTTCTGAACAAGAGTAAGCACTTCGCCATAAGATGTACAATTTGATAAATCTAGACGGAGTAATCTCTCTCCATGCCCAATAAGATGCATATGACTATCAACGAGACCTGGGATCATTGTTTTGCCTTTTAAATCGTACAATGTAACCGCGGCATATTGGTTTTCTAACTCTTCTTTACTTCCAACATCAACGATCGTACCGTTTTCAACGTAAACAGCGTCCACTTTTTCATTTTCTTCTCTCACTGTGTAAATGGTGCCGCCATACCAAATTTCTCCCATATATCCCATCTCCTTTATTTTTTATTGTATAAAAAAAAGCACCATTTCAAAACATGGTGCTTTTCTAAAAATTACTTTTGTTCGGTAGTAGATGTTGTAACTTGCCATTCAATATTAAATTTATCTTTTACTTGTCCGTATGCTGGGCTCCAGAATGTTTCTTGAAGTGGCATGATAACTTCTCCACCTTCTTGTAACTTATCGAATACTTCTTTTGCTTTTTCTGCATTACTAATTTGAATTGCGATTGTTACTTGAGATCCGATTGCATGCCCTTGACCTGGGAATGTATCAGAAATCATAAGATCCGTATTACCAACTTTTAAAGTAGCGTGTAAAACGCGCTCTTTCGCTTCAGCTGGAATCGGGTATTCTGGATTTTCAGGCATGTCACCAAAAGTTTGCATGACTTCTACTTTTGCATCTAAAGCCTCTTTATAAAACTGTACAGCTTCTTGCCCACTACCATCTAAAACTAAGTACGGATTAATACCTAAAATCATACGGACACCTCTTTTTTAAATTTATAAAATCGAACTTGTGTTCGTTTTTATTTTATCATTGATTTACATTTCATTCAACTATTTACTTCACTGTTTTCAAAATTATTTTGACGGAATCTCCATCTCTTGTTTTCTAAGTTCAATACGGCGAATTTTTCCAGAAATCGTTTTTGGTAGTTCATCTACAAATTCAATTTTGCGAGGGTATTTATATGGTGCAGTGAGTTCTTTGACGTGTTGTTGGAGTGTTGGAATTAATATTTCTTCGTTCTTTTCTATATTCTCTCTTAATACGATAAATGCCTTCACGACACTTCCACGAATTTCATCAGGACTTGCGACAACTGCACATTCTCTTACGTAAGGATGTTTTACAAGTGCATCCTCTACTTCAAACGGCCCGATTGTATAACCAGAGCTAATAATGATATCATCGCCGCGCCCTTCAAACCAGAAGTAGCCGTCTTCATCTTTCTTCGCTTTATCACCTGTAATATAATAATCACCGCGAAATTGCATCGCTGTACGCTCATCGTCTTTGTAATATTGTTTAAAGAGGGCCGGCGTTTCAATGTGAACTGCAATATCACCAACTTCGCCTACTTTAACTGGAGTACCTTCCTCATTTACGATATCGACATGGTTACCTGGCGTTGGTTTCCCCATTGATCCTGGTCTAATATCCATCCCTTTCATTACACCAACAAGTAATGTGTTTTCCGTTTGCCCATAGCCGTCTCTCACTGTAATATGAAAGTGCTTTTTGAACGTTTCAATGACTTCTCTATTTAACGGCTCACCTGCCGATACAGCGCTATGTAGTGCCTCTAAATTGTACTGGCTTAAATCTTCTACCTTTGCCATTAATCTATACTCAGTCGGTGTACAACAAAGTACATTCACCTTATTATCGTCTAATAAGTTTAGGTACGTTTTCGGTTCAAACTTACCGTGATATACAAACCCTGTTGCCCCTGATCCTAAAGTTGCTAAAAACGGGCTCCAAATCCACTTTTGCCAGCCTGGACTAGCTGTTGCCCATACAATATCATTCTCTTCAATTCCGAGCCAATTTGGAGCGCTCGTACGTAAATGAGCGTATGCCCACGCATGTGTATGAACGACACCTTTTGGATTTCCTGTCGTTCCTGACGTGTAAGATAAAAAGACCATATCTTCTTTATCTGTCTTCGCCATTTCTAACATGTCACTCTCTGTTTCTAACGCTGTTTTTAAATTAATCCATCCATCTACTGACTGCTCGCTCAGGACAAATTTTCGAAGAGATTCCATCGCTTCTATATCATCAAACTGCCTAATATACGGCTCATAGCTTACTATCGCTTTTACTTCTCCATGTCCAATTCGATATTCTATATCTTTTTTACGTAACATTTCCGAGCTTGGAATTACGACAAATCCTGCTTTAATAGCAGCAATATACGTCATGTACGCTTCAATTAAACGCGGCATCATAATGAGAAGCTTGTCCCCTTTTTGCAAACCACTTTTTATAAAAGCGTTTCCAATTTTATTCGCACCTTGCATTAATTCAGCGTATGTAACTTCCCTTCGATTCCCTTTATCATCTTGCCAAATTAAAGCTAACTTCCCTTTATCACCTGTATATTTCTCTATTTCAGAAACTAAATTATAAGACGGTGGCGCCAACAATTCTTCTCGCTTCATAAAATATCCTCCCTTTTCTTTATGCCTCCTTTATATAATAAAGAATTTTCAGTTAATTTTGAACCCTCTTCTTTTGACAAATTTTTCAGTTCTGTCGAATTAGTAAACGAAATTACATCGACTTACCGACAAATAGCGACACAACACAAAAAAAGAAAGAGCGGGAGAACCCGCTCTTTCTAAGCCATCATATGGGATTATTTTTGGTAACCGCCTAATTGTTGCTCAGCTAGTGAAACTAGACGTTTAGTGATTTCACCACCAACAGAACCGTTAGCGCGAGCTGTTGCATCAGCTCCAAGTTGAACACCAAACTCTTGAGCGATTTCGTATTTCATTTGGTCTAATGCTGATTCAGCACCAGGAACCGCTAATTTATTTGTGCTACGTGACATGTTATATCACCTCCTTGTGAGTATAGAGTGTGATAAATAACATGACTTCATACACGTTTTAGATATGGTAATTTATGGTTTTAGAAAAGTTCTTCAAATTTTTCTTCTTCCGCCACTACTTCTACCGTTTGTAATACCATTGTTTCTTTGTTCGCTACAGCTTCATCGATTAATGGTGTGAAATCGTATTTCGCTTCAAAACGATTTGCTTTTTCACGTTTCGGCTTCGTCGCTGGGCTTGCTGGTGTGAATACAGTACAGCAATCTTCATATGGACGAATTGAAATATCATACGTGCCGATTTCTTCAGCGATTTTAATAATCTCTAATTTATCCATCGTAATAAGCGGACGAATAACTGGGTAGTTTGTTACTTCGTTAATCGTATGCATACTATCTAACGTTTGGCTTGCTACTTGTCCAAGACTTTCACCAGTCGTAATTGCAAGTGCGTTACGCTCCTCAGCAATGCGTTCTGTAATACGCATCATCATACGGCGCATAACCGTCATTGAATAGCTAGATGGGATTTCTTTATTAATCGTTTTTTGCACTTCTGCAAACGGAACAAGGTGAAGCGTTACTCGTTTACAATACTTCGTTAACTCTTGTGCTAAATCGATTACTTTTTGTTTTGCACGCTCACTTGTGAAAGGTGGACTATGGAAGTGAACTGCTTCCACAGATACGCCGCGTTTCATCGTTAAGTAAGCTGCTACTGGGCTATCAATACCACCAGAAAGAAGTACCATTACTTTTCCGCCAACGCCAACTGGTAAACCGCCAGCTCCCATACGCTCATCGCACATGATATAGCTATAGCCACTGCGGATCTCTACGCGTACATTTACATCTGGATTATGAACATCTACTGTAATATCTTCTGTATTTTCTAGAATGTGTCCGCCAATCTCAGGTAATAATTCCATCGTTCTCATTGGGAAATGCTTATAAGAACGGTGTACAGTAATTTTAAATGTTTTCACATCACCTTTTACTTGTAAGAAAGCTGCTAATGCACCTTCTTTAATGTCTTCTAATTCTGATGGTACTTTCATCGCTAAGTTAAACTTATGAATACCAAATACATCCTTCAATCTTTCAGAGACTGCTTCATGATCTTCACCATTTAACTGGATGTACATACGATCATGTGTTGCATCGATTTTAATATTTGGGAATTTTTTCAGTTTGAACTTCACGTTATCTTTTAATGTGCTTACAAACTTAGAACGGTTCTTACCTTTTGTCGTCATTTCTCCGTAACGCACTAAAATATATTCATATTTCAACATAATTTCTTTACCTCATCACTTCATATAATTTTGGCATCGTCTCTTTTACAATACCTTCAAATTGTTTTACTTCTTCCATTGTGTTTTCTGGTGCCAAACTAATACGAATAGCGCTTGCAGCTGCTGCATGCGGCACTCCCATTGACACTAACACTCTGCTCACTTCATTTGCTTTTGAAGAACAAGCAGATTTCGTTGACACATATACACCGTGTTCTTCTAAAGCATGAACGACTACTTCTGGTTTTAAACCAACAAATGATACATTTAAAATGTGCGGTGCTGCATATGCAAGCGACGTGTTAATCGTTACATCTTCCATCTCTTTAAAGAAACGAACAAGCTCTGCTTGTAAACTTTGCAAATGAGCTACCTTTTCTTTCACTTGTTCCATTGTCATACGAAGTGCTTTCACCATCGCTACAATGCCAGGTAAATTCTCTGTACCAGAGCGATACTTAAGCTCTTGTTGACCACCTGATAAAATCGGATCTAATCTTACGCCATCGCGTACATAAAGAAGACCCGTTCCTTTTACACTGTGGAATTTATGTCCAGATATTGAGCAAAGATCAATATGAGAAGCATATAAATCAAGCGGTACTTTCCCTATCCCTTGTACATGATCTACATGGAATCTTATTTTCGGATGATTCGATAATAACGTTCCAATTTCAGCAACGGGCTGAATTGCTCCAGTTTCGTTGTTCACATGAATAATTGACACAAGAATCGTATCTTCACGAAGTGCTCGTTTCACATCTTCTACCGACACAACACCATGCTCGTTAACCGGTAAATATGTTACATCAAACCCGAGTTCTTCTAATTGCTTATATGCCTCAAACACAGACGCGTGTTCAATATTTGTTGTAATGATATGTTTGCCGCGCGAACGATTCCTCATCGCTATCCCTTTAATCGCAAGGTTATTCCCTTCCGTTCCACCTGATGTGAAAATAATTTCAGAAGGTTTAACACGAAGAAGCTGCGCTGCAATCGTTCTTGATTGTGTTAATAGACGCTCTGCCTCTCCTCCAAGCGAATGAATAGAAGAAGGATTACCAAAATATTTCCCAGCAACCGTCACGTACGATTGAAGAGCTTCTGGATATGGCTTCGTCGTCGCACTATTATCAAAATAGATCATCGTTCTTCCCCTTTCAGCGCTATCACATCGTATAATCATATCATAAATACGTGTCATTACGCTAAGACTACGCAAAGGTTCCATTTTATCTCGATTGGTGAAGGCTAATAATTGTCGAGGATGCCCTCCTATTACAGTTTCACTTTATCCCGCATGAACGGGCAATAAGACTCTCACCTCAAAATCCAGTTAGAGCAAAGAAGTTAGGTAGGAGTCGGGCTGTCCGTAAATGCCCGATTGGTGAAGGCTAGTAATCAATGGGGATGAATCCTCCTACTGATTACAGTTTCACTTTATTTTGAAACGAATAACCTTGCTGTATTCCGCTATTCATTATAGCAACATCGTCTGCAAAATTACACAAAAAAACAAACCCTTTTATGAAAGGGTTTGTTCATTGTCTACATATTCAGCTATTTTTTGAACAACGCCAGGTTCAAGTTGCTCTAATACTGAAGCCGCTTGTTCTAAAGCTGCATCGTATTGGTATTCACGGAATAATTTCTCAGCATAATTTAAACTTTCTGCTAGGTTTTCATCATGACTACGGTAACGGTTACCGTACTGAATTAATTTTTCCACTAAATATGCTTGTCCAATTAACTCTTCTGTCATTTCAGCCACACCGTTCACAGTTGTGTATGCTTCTTCTAAACTGCTATTTACAGCGTTCATATTTAACGGCTTCACTTCTAATTGTTCATATACAGCTTGCATTGCCATTTGCCCTCTTTTTAAATCTTCCATAATACTCTCTGGAAGACCTGGCAAATTCGACTTTTGCATAAAGCGTTTCGTTTCGAAAATAGTATTTCGCATTTCTTGTAACTTCTCACGTGCTTCAAATTCTTCTTTGCGCATCGCTTGCAGCATTTCTTTATATTCTGCATGAAGTACTTTTAACGTTTCACATTGCTCATAAACCTCTTCTAGTTCCTCACGAATAATAGAGAAGGCAATATCTTGTTCTGCAACGCGTAATTGTAGCATTTCAAAACGTTTCGTTAAAATGTGCATTTGCTTTTCAATTACTTTTTGAGACTCAATGTCTTTATCTTGTAACTGATAGCTTTGTTTCACAAGTTGTGTTTCTGTTTTCGTTTCAATCGTTTCGATACGCATTTCTTCTAAGTCATCGTAAACAGAAAGTGTTTTTTGCTCCACATAATGTCTCGCATGTACTTCTTGTTCCAATTGATCGTAGAAGCCATCTAAACGTGTTTTTAAGTTTTCTACTTTTTCAGCCGCTTCTGTTATATGAAGCTCCTGTATATCCATTAAACATGTTTGTAGTTGTTTCGTCATATCGCGAACTTCTTTAGGGACTTCCAAATAATCTAATACATAACCTTGTCTTACCATATCATTATGTCCGTGTAATAAATCTTCCAGCTGAACTGGTAACGTCGCTTGACACTCTACCAATAAATCTGGAATTTGGTGAATAATGATTTCTAAATCTGCTAAACCTTCTTCCAAACTAATAACAATTTCTCTCGCTTTTAAATAGTCGCCATTGTTTGTTGCTTCTTCAAAGGTTTTAAATTTCTCAGATTCAGCGTCTAGCATCTCTTCGATTTTCTGCTCTGCTGCTCCATACATATGTCTATGAGCAAGAACACTCTTTTTCATACTACGATATGTATCACGTAACCCTTCAATTTCCGAGCTATTTTTCTCATGGCTTTCTAACAATTGCTGTAATTCATTTAAAATGTCAGTAATACGATTATCAGCGTCATCTAAACCACTTATGGATTCGTTCATCGCATGCTTTGCTTTTCGGAAGGAGAATTGCGAGGCGAATTTTCGCGCTTGCGCTAAATCTTTGTCAGCTTTCGGAAGGGTTGTTGATACAATTTCATCCCATTCTTCACGCCATTTACCAAACAGTTCTTCTGTTTGACCCGTCATGTTTAAATCTTTTACCCGTTTTAGTTCATCTGCCACAGGTTTATCTTTTATCTCTTGTTTCCACTGCTCCAGTGCTTCAATATCTTTATATGAACGATTTCTTATCACAAGCTCTATCATGAGCAGCACTAGAATAGAGCTTACTACAATGATAACGATCGTCAGGATAGAATCCATGCAAAAAAGCCTCCTAGTTATATCTCTTTTTTTGTCCGTTCCGTTTATGAAATGGAAGGCATTATGTATAAAAAGGGAATTCCCCTATATTTAACAACTAACAATGTACTAATCATACCATGTAATGGTTTGTTTTTGACCTAGTTTTTTTTAAAATTTCATGTTTCTTTCAATGTGATTGTAATCTTTCTCAATATTCCGCCTACCTCACTCCCTATCCTCAAATGATTGTAATAACAAACAATCTTTCGTATGGGATACGAAATAAATTTTCCGCATGAGTGGTGGTTCAACAGAAATTACATGTACATTTCCTTGCCTTACAGACTGCTCTACTGCCCTTTCTGGAAGTAACGTGATACCAAGGCCAGCTTTTACCATTGCAAGCATCGGTTCTGCGTAAGATGTTTCCACAGCTATAGTTGGTTTTACACCTATTTCATGAAACATGTTCATAATCATTTTCCTTACATCACATATTTCTGGATATACAATTAATTTTTCATTGTGCAGCTCTTCTATTTGAATGACTATCTTCTCTTTGTACGGATGATTATTTGAAACGGCACAAACAATTTTCTCTTGTTGCACTTCTTTTATATACGTAGCACCTTCTACTACTGAATCGATGAACATCGCGTCAATCTCCCGCGCTTTAAATAAATCTCTTAATACTTCCGTATGCCCGATTTGCCATTCCACTTCGAACTCATCACCTAATATATCTTTACATTCTGATATGTAATGCTCCGCTAAACTCGGTAGTATACCAATTGAAAACTTCCGGTTCTCTTGATACCCCCTCATTTCTGTTTTCACTTCATTTATTTGCTCCAAAATCGGTAACATTCTTTTTATAAATAACTCTCCTGCCTCCGTTAACTCTACTCCTTGCGCAGAACGTTTAAGTAAAGTAACCTCTAAATCCGCTTCTAACTTTTGAATTTGTTTACTAAGCGCTGGTTGTGATATATGTAAAATCTTACTTGCCTTTGATAAACTTCGCGTATGCTTCACTTCAATAAACGATCGTACTGCCTCCAAATCCATCGTACACACCTCTAACAAAAAGTTATAACCGTTATAAGAAATCGATATTTCCTCCTATAAACAATTACTCTTTATACTTATTTCATCAACTTACTATAACGAAATGTAAAGGGGAAAGATACTCTTGAACAAAAAACAAATGCTACTCGGATCCTTTCTATGCTTACTCGCCGTCACTGCCTGGGGATTTATGTTTCCTGTAATGGCAAGTGCTCTGCAATTTATCGATCCATTCTTCTTCACAACGCTTCGCTATGGATCAGCAGCTATTATTTTTCTTATTTTGCTATTAATTACTGAAGGAAAGACTTCACTCCGCTTAGAAAAAAGAACACTTTCTCTATTCTTTTACGGGACAGTCGGTTTCGCGGGGTATGGTTTTCTCGTTTTCTACGGACAGCAACTTGCCGGACCTTCCGGAGCAATCCATGCAGCTATGATTCAATCCCTTATGCCACTGATTGCCTTATCACTGCAATGGATAACCCAAAATCGCCGCCCACAAAACTATACATTCCTTTGTATGTTCGTTGCATTACTTGGTGTTATGCTTGTCATTTCAAAAGGAAATATTGAATTACTATTTGGAGCTGCAAGCCACTTATCAACAAATATATTGATGCTATGCGGCGTTACTTGCTGGGTCATTTATACAAACGGGGCTGCTCGTTTTCAATCTTGGTCACCACTTAGGTACACGACATTAACTTGTTTATTTGGCTCCATTTCACTCATCGTTATTGTTACTTTCTTAACGTACACAAATATAGTTACTATGCCGTCACTGCGTACAGTTGTGAGCGTTCGTTTTGAGCTCTTTTATATGTCGATTATCGCAGGCGTTATCGCTGTATTTTGCTGGAATATGGGAAATCGCTATATTTCATCTATTAACGGCATATTATTTATGAATTTAGTTCCTATCCTTGCACTCATTGGTTCTATCTTTCGAGGTTATACAGTCGATAAAATTGAAATCGCTGGAGCTGCATTAACAATTATCGCGCTATTATGTAACAATTTATGGCAAAGAAAAGTAAACATAAAAATCCCCACCTCAGTTCGTTAGGTGGGGATTCTTCACATATGAACAGCTCTTGGCCATTCATGGTACATATTCGCTTTACATAATGCTTGTTCCATCCATTGCTCAATCTCTTTCGTATACATTTCTATGAAAAATGTCTCAGACGGGAAAGAATGGAGTACTTCTGATATATATTGTGGATATAAAAACGGCATACTTATCATACCTTTTAATTGCGTCATAAACATTGTAAATGATACTTTCTGAAATTCTTGTTTCATTTGTCCTTGTCTAATCATTTGTTCTATATAATATCTTTCTTTAGAAAAATAAACGGTCATCACTTCACGAATTAATGTCGTATCAAGCGAAAGCTCTCGGTAGAAGAAACGTGTTAGTTCTCTATTTTCAAATTGATATCGTAAAATCCCGCGCACCATTTGCACCATTACATCTTTAGCCGACAAATACTCTCTCTGTTCAAACGACATTTCAATCACATGAATATATCCTTCTAAAAAATCAGTAATAAGCTGTTCTAATAAACCTTGCTTCCCAGCAAAATAATATGAAATATTCGCTACATTCACATCCGCTCGCTTTGCAATGTCTCGCACCGACGTTCCATCATAACCTTTCGTATTAAACAACGATATTGCCGCATCAATTACTTTTTGTTTCGTCTGCTTCATGCGCTCACTTCCCCTCACTGAACAGCTATAGTTTAAATTTCTTGACTTTTAAGACAAATTCCTTTAATTTTCTATCGACAAAGTCATGTGAAATACATCGTATTTTGCTAATATTTTACACATCTCGATAAAAAAGGAGCTGTTTCCATGTTTACTAAAGAAAGTTATGCAGGATCTCGTGTGCAGCAATATGAGACAGTAATTAAACAACTGGATGCGTTATTAACTGGCGAATCAAACGTAGTCGCAAACTTATCAAATGCTTCCGCATTATTAAACCAATTTTTAGATCGCGTTAATTGGGTTGGCTTTTACGTAACAGAAGGAAATCAGCTTGTCCTTGGACCGTTCCAAGGAATGCCTGCTTGCGTACGCATTCCATTTGGACGAGGCGTTTGCGGCGTAGCAGCTGAAACGAAAACAACACAGCTTGTAGCAGACGTTCACCAATTCCCAGGTCACATCGCTTGCGATAGTGCTTCTAATTCAGAAATCGTTGTACCAATTGTGAAAGAAGGAGCTGTCATTGGTGTACTTGACATTGATAGTCCCGAAAAGAATCGTTTCGATGAAGTAGATCAGCGCTATTTAGAAAAGTTTGTGGAAACACTCCTAAAACATATGTAAAAAGAAAAGAGCGAGTTATCGATTTAGTACGTCCTGTACAAAACCGATAGCTCACTCTTTTTTTATTGATTAACAGTAGATATTTTCTTTAATGCCTGCTCTAAATCAGAAACGATATCCTCCCACGATTCTAAACCGACTGATAAGCGTATTAAATTATCGAAAATGCCCATTTCTTTTCTTAGTTCAGCTGGAATCGCAGCGTGCGTCATCGTTGCTGGATGCTGAATTAACGTTTCTGTATCTCCTAAACTCACCGCAATTGTAATAAAGTGAAGATCATTAATAAACGCTTGCGTCTCTTCTTTTCCGCCTTTTACTGAAAAAGAAATAACACCGCCCCCGCGTTTCATTTGACGAGATGCTAACTCTCCTTCTGGATACCAAACATCTTCTACCGCATCATGTTTTCTTAAGAACGATACAATTTTTTCTGCATTATCACAATGACGATCCATTCTTACTGCTAACGTCTTTAACCCGCGTAATAATAACCATGCATCAAACGGTGCCATAATACCGCCGATATCCTTTCGCATCGGGCGAATCTTTTCAGCTAATGCTTTCGTTTTACAAATCGTTACACCCGCCACAACGTCGCCATGACCACCAATATATTTTGTCGCACTATGCACAACAGCATCACAGCCAAGCTCAAGCGGTCTTTGTAAATAAGGTGAACAAAATGTATTATCAACAATAACAAGTAAACCTTTTCGCTTCGCAACCCGAATCACTTGTTTTAAATCAATTAATTTCATTGTCGGATTAATTGGTGTTTCAACGAAAATAAGCTTTGTATTTGGGCGAATTTTATTTTCAATATCAACCTCTGTCTCCATATCACAAAACGAATGCGTAATCATAAATTTTTCTTCTAACACTTCTAAAAAACCGTACGTGCATCCGTATAATCCATTTGAACAAATAATATGATCTCCAGCCTTTAAAAAACCGATTAAAGTCGCTGAAATAGCTGCCATACCAGATCCGAAGGCAAGTGCCTCTTCTCCTCCTTCTAACACCGCCATACGTTCTTCAAATAATTTCACAGTTGGATTTCCAAGCCGTGAGTAAATATAAGATGGATCCACTCCCGCAAAACTCGCCTCTCCTTGCTGCGCAGTCTCAAATGTAAATGTAGAAGTTTGAAATAAAGGTGGTGTTAAACTTCCTTTATGTTCCTCAGGTGTATAACCGTGATGAATTAACGCTGTCTCCATATGCTTCTTTTTCATAAAAACATCCCCCTTATGTTTTTATTGCCGCATATTCATCCATAAAAATTTGATGAACGTTTTCCTTCATTTTATGTAAGCGTTTTATTTGTGTTTCTATCTCTTCTTCTATATTGTTTTAAATTCCTTCTTATATTAACTTCCAAAATTTATATGCATAAAACAAAAACGTACTCGCTTGACGAAACTCTGGGTAAAAGATATAATAGCGTTTGTGTAAAATAAAAAGGCAGCCTTGTAATGTGAGTTTATCGTTTGTATTTTGTTCCTCTACGGAGGTGTATCTCGTAACTCCCTGCTGCTGGAGCGAAGGTACATGAAAACAAAATGCCCGTAAATATCGATTACGTCTGTTTTTATTTTACGTAAATAAAAACATTTTTAAAGGAGGAGTCAACTATGGCTCGTTATACAGGTCCAGCTTGGAAACTGTCTCGTCGTCTTGGAATCTCTCTAAGCGGCACAGGAAAAGAATTAGAAAAACGCCCTTACGCACCAGGTCCTCACGGTCCTAACCAACGTAAGAAACTTTCAGAATACGGTTTACAATTACAAGAGAAACAAAAACTTCGTCACATGTACGGCATGACTGAGCGTCAATTCCGTCGCACATTTGACCAAGCAGGTAAAATGCCTGGTAAGCACGGCGAAAACTTCATGATCCTTCTTGAAGCTCGTCTTGACAACTTAGTTTACCGTATGGGCTTAGCTCGCACTCGTCGTGCAGCTCGCCAATTAGTAAACCACGGTCACATCATGGTTGATGGCGCTCGCGTAGATATCCCATCTTACCGTGTAAAACCTGGTCAAACTATCAGCGTTCGCGAAAAATCTAACAGCCTTGTTGTTGTTAAAGAAGCGATCGAAGTTAACAACTTCGTACCAGAATACTTAACTTTCGATGCTGACAAATTAGAAGCTACTTACACTCGTCACGCTGAGCGTTCTGAGTTACCAGCTGAAATCAACGAAGCATTAATCGTAGAGTTCTACTCTCGTTAATCTCGGTACTCTGAAAAGAGTCGTATTAAAAGCCTTAGGAACCTTGTTTATCAAGGGGCCTGGGCTTTTTTTATTGAATATAACCGATTATATGTATAGAAACAGACCAATGTAACAAAATAAAAAAGAACTGCAAGTCTATAGTTAATAAAACTTAACCCCCTCTCTAGAATTCCATCCATTTTTTATCCACATTAATAAAAACCTCCCTCTTCTTCTAACACTTAAAAACACTACATTCTATCCCATAACTCATTTTTCTTTGCTATACTCTCCTTTTCTTAACATTATTTTTACAACGTATTTATTTGCACATAATCTATATCTTCCCTTTTCTATTTACATTCAACCTTAAAAACCTCTTCATTACCAGATCATCCGAATGAGATTAAAAAACTTAATGGACGAGTACCTCTTTAATCGTTAAATCATCAGAATATTACGTTTACAATCCCCCTCTTAAATTGGTATTATTTTCTTGTAAGGGGAGGGAAAGTTCATGTCTTTAAATATGTATCTCGGTGAAGTACAAACTAAAGCAGAGGGTTTTGCAAAGGAAATGTAAAAAGTAACTCTGATTATGGAAAAGGATAAAACTTTACTAACAAACCAAGAAAAAGTAAAAGCACAACTTGAAAAGGTGTATGCGGAGTCTAAGAAATTACAAGACATTAAACCGCCTAAACAATACGAAAACTTGCAAATGGAATTGAAAAAGTCTTTAATTCTTTATGAGAAGTCAAGGGATAAGATATTAGAATCGGTAGACGAAATAAGTGAGACTAAGGCAGACATTGGTACAAAGAGTCTAAATGAAGCAATGGGGATGTTTGGTAAAGCAATAGACGATATTCGAGCATTAGACGAACAAAGTGTAAGTGAAGTAGAATAATAAATACTAAAGGGGTATGAGAAAATGAAACGTAAACTATTAACTTTAGCGATTCCAATGTTGTTAATAACAGGGGTAGGTTGTGAGTCAAACGATAAAAAGAAAGACGAAGTAATGGAAGCTTCTGTTAAAGAAAACAAGAAAGAAGACTATAATAAGAATGCAACATACTTACTTAAAGATTACACTGAACAAACGGAAGAAATAAAAGACCTTGTAGATAGCAGAAAATCTAATAAGAAGAAGGCTGAAAAGTTAAAAGAGTTATCGAAACCTTATTTCGAATTAATTGATAAGATTGATAAACTAGATTATAAGTTAGCTGAAGACAATAAAACACCGATAAACATAAGTAAAGCAATGTTATTCTCGAAATCAGGGGTAGAAAACATGCAGACAGGTTTAGAAGAGGATGATAAAGATACAATTGAATTCGCTAAAAAGGATTTAGACGAAGCTTCTGAGTTAGTAGACAAAGCAACAAAAGAACTAAGTAAAAAGAAATAACACAAAGGGGTATATGTCAATGAAACGTAAACTATTAACTTCAGCTATGCCTGTTATGTTGTTAGCAGGTTGTACAACAGAGGCATATGGACTTACACAGTCAGAGTTACGAAAAGTGGACAAAGAATATTAATCAAATAAACTAACAATAAATTAGAAGGTCTTTTCATGAGTTGTGGCTTTTATTATGTAATACTTACAGAGTTTCATAGACATTTCACCCCCCTTCATTTTTAAAAAAATAGTGCAGCTATTGATGTGCCCCTACGCTACCTACCCTCCTCAGAGGACAAACTTTTTTTGACAGGGGGGACTTAATATTAAAAAGATTAAATCAAAAAAACAGCCTTTGAGATGCCTCACTATGTTCCATACAAATCCTCCTGTTTATAACGGTTTATTTTTATCAATTTATCAGTTCATATTAATTATACTTGTTTCTTCTACAAACCCTCTATTAAATAGCTCACTTACTAAATTTGAATCCTATGCATACAAAAAAGCTACCGAAGACACCAAAACAGTTACTTCGAGTAGCTTTTATTTATATATATTAAAATTATTTATTTTCCTCTTTTTGAACATATACATAAGCATCTTTCTGCTCTTTATGTACATCCATCTTCGAATTCTCTGCAAGTTGACCCGCGTTTAGCAAAGAAAAAATAATGAGCGCTTCTAGTGACATTTTGTTTTACCACTCCTTTCTATTTGTTATACATTTATCATACCGCTTACATGTGATTTCCGTATGAACTCGAAAAGGAGATTACAACAAAAAGGTTACAGGAATATGAATGCACGCTATAATAACCATTAAATAGGAGGTTGATTCGTTTTGACAATAAATCAAATGGTTCAGTTGGGTAGTGCATGTATGTTGTTTATTACTTCCGCACTTATTAATTGGTATCAGGGAAGTAATTTAATAGATGATCCTGATGAATGGAAATATAGTGCCAAGTTTACGAATTACTTTAAAGGCACCGTTTCAAATTACGAAGATATTTATCAAATCGATTTCTTTATATATGCGGCAAAATTTTATCCAACAGCATTTATTGTTATGCTTATTAGCTTACTTTATATGCTCGTATTAATTCTTCATATTCTATTTACAAGATCTCGTGAGGCAATCTAAATTTATACATAAAAAACCCCGAATCATAGAATTTTCAGCCTACAATTCGGGGTACTATTTGTTTTATATTCGTTTCTGATTAGTAACGAATTAAGAAATATTTCTTTTTACCGCGGCGAATGATTGTGAATTTACCTTCGATGCGGTCGTTTTCTGTTACAACGTAGTCTAATGCTTGTGTACGCTCACCATTTACGTAGATTGCACCGTTCGTTACATCTTCACGTGCTTGACGTTTTGATGGAGAGATTTTGCTTTCTACAAGTAAGTCGATTAATACTGTATCTTCTGCAGTACGTTCTACAGATGGTACGTCTTTGAATCCTTGCTCGATTTCGCTTGCAGTCAGTTCTGCTACAGAACCGCTGAATAATGCAGCTGAAATTTTAATCGCTTGCTCTAATGCTTCTTCGCCGTGAACAAGTTTTGTCATTTCAGAACCTAATGCCTTTTGTGCTGCACGTTTTTCTGGCGCTTCAGCTACTTGCTTTTCAAGCTCAAGAATTTCTTCATGAGATAAGAATGTGAAGTATTTTAAGTATTTAACAACGTCGCGGTCATCTGTGTTAATCCAGAATTGGTAGAACTCGTAAGGAGTTGTTTTCTCTGGGTCTAACCAAATTGCGCCGCCTTCGGTTTTACCAAACTTCGTACCGTCAGATTTAGTAACTAGTGGAATTGTTAAACCGAATGCTTTCGCATCTTCTTCTGATTTACGGATTAATTCAAGACCAGCTGTAATGTTACCCCATTGGTCACTACCACCGATTTGTAGACGGCAATTATGTTGTTGATATAAGTTTAAGAAGTCGTATGATTGTAAAATCATGTAACTAAACTCAGTGAATGAAATACCAGTTTCTAAACGAGATGCTACTGTATCTTTTGCTAACATATAGTTTAAACCGAAGTTTTTACCGATATCGCGTAAGAATGAAATTACATCTAAGCTACCAAGCCAGTCGTAGTTGTTAGCCATCGTTGCTGGGTTGTCCACGTTTTCAAACTCTAAGAAGTTTGAAAGTTGGTTTTTAATGCTTTCTGTGTAGTAAGCAACTGTATCTTTCGTATTTAATGTACGTTCTGCTTTTTTACCACTCGGGTCACCGATCATACCAGTACCACCGCCAACAAGTGCGATTGGTTGGTGACCAGCTAATTGGAAACGACGTAACATTAATACTGGTAACATATGACCAATGTGTAAGCTATCCGCTGTCGGGTCGAAACCACAGTATAATTTAACGCTTTCTTTTTCTAATAATTGCTCAAGGCCCTCAGCATCTGTTTGCTGATTAATTAGACCGCGAAATTCAAGATCTTGTAAAATACCCATATCCTACATACTCTCCTTTAAGTTCATTACTGGCGTGAAGGTTGAAAACATAAAAAAATCGCCCCTTCAAATAAGGGACGATTTTGATTATCGCGTTACCACCCTAGTTGCAGGCAAAAAAGCCTACCACCTTATTTACATAACGGCTTAGCACCGTCTTTTCCCTTTTGAATAAAATTCAATCGAAAAAAGATGCTCTAGGGGCGTAATTCGCGATCATCTATGTGCTGATTTTCACCGGCCATCAGCTCTCTAAAACAGGGAAATGATCACTACTTCTCCCTTTCCACGCTCAATTATTCATATACTTTTCTTTATACCATCATTTATATAGGCATGTCAAATAGAGGTCAGGTTTCCCTTCTTGTCAATCCTTTACAACACCATAAAGAGTATCGTAATAAGAGAAAGAATTGGAACCCCAACTAATAACGATACATGAAACACAATCGATAAATCATTCCCAATGGTCGCCTCCACAGGATCTTTCGCTGGGGAACCAAGAAACCCGATTAATCGATCGAATCGACTTACCGTTTTTGGAAAGTCTGGTATTTCTACATGATCACTATCTAAATGTTGCTTTAACTTATATTCACTCTTAAAGGGATTTTCGCTCAATTTCGTCCACCTCCAGCAATTGTTTCAATTTCTTTATCCCGTTATGAAGTCTCGATTTCACCGTTCCAATCGGAATGTTTAATATCTCTGCAATTTCTTTTTGCTGCATGTCATGATAATAAGAAAGGATTAGGACCGCTCTTTGCTCTTCTGGAACTTTCAAAATTGCTTCTCTTACTGTGAGCCGATCTTCGTGAGAAAATTCTTTTTCCGGAATCGGCACTAAAAATGGCAAAAGCGTACGCCACTTTTTTCTCCTATTTAATTTATTAATCATAAGACGATAACCAATTTGAAATAAATACGTTTTTATTTTACCTTTTTCAAGTTCATACATATGTTTCTTACGCTCTAGCGTCAAAAACGTATCTTGCACAAGATCGATACTTAATTGTTCATCTCGGTTAAATCGATATAAAAATGTGTATAGCGCTGGTTTGATTAAAACATATAGTCTTTCTCCCGCTTGTTTATCTCCACTTTGATACGCAAGCATGAGCTCCTCCTCAATCCCAATCTGCGCCATGATTTTTGATCTCCTTTATTCCTTTTAACGTTAATGAAATACGGGAAATTAAATATGCAATCGCAATAAAAATCCACAATTGTGATTGATTTGTAAAAAATTGCACATATGGGTTTTGAATCGTAAATCCCATTGTAACTAAAGTATTTAACGCTTGCACACATATGCATGCATACAACGCAAGGCAGATAGAAATAGTGTCAAATACATTCCAGCGAAAATACACTTTTGTTTTTGTAAAATCAATTTTATATCCATTTTTCCGTACTATATGTTTTCTATCAAATGGAATAATGATTGAAAACATAACACCCATTATAACTCCAGCTGTAAGCATTGATACTCTATATCCAATTGGTATCGGTAAGAAAAGACCACAAGAAAATACAACTATAATTCCAATTACAGCAAAAGTAAGAAGTAATTTATTAGACATATAAAAGCCTCCCTCATCTATTCTTTCATAAATGTATACAGACGAGGAAGGCACTTCGTTCAAATATTATTTTAGTTTTTTTATAATCTTTGCAGGATTCCCGCCAACTACTACATTATTAGGCACATCTTTCGTTACGACAGCACCAGATGCGATCACCGCATTGTCTCCAATTGTTACACCTGGATTAATAATTGCTCTTCCGCCAATCCATACGTTATCGCCAATTGTAACTGGTTTTCCGTATTCTGATCCGCTTATACGCTCTACCGGATCAAGTGGGTGCGTTGCTGTATAAATGTGAACACCTGGAGCTAACATACAGTTCACTCCGATTGTTACCGGGCATACGTCTAAAATCGTACAGTCAAAGTTCGCGTAAAAATTTTCGCCAACGTGAATGTTATAGCCGTAATCACATCTAAAAGAAGATTCAAGATGAATATTATCTCCTGTCGTTCCGAATAATTCTTTTACGATTTCGCTACGCTCTTTTAATTGCTCTTCTGGCGTATCATTTAATTTTCTCGTTAATATACGTGCTTGCTCTCTTTCTTGTACTAAAACTGGATCAGCCGGTATGTACATTTCTCCTAGTATCATCTTTTCCTTTTCTGTTTTCATCATACTATCCCCTTTAACTTATATATACAAGTTCATGATATCATAAAAAAGAAAGGCCTGAACATTTTTCGTTCAGACCTTTCCCTCTTAATCTTCCATCGTTGATAAGTCACCTGTTGGTAAATTCAGCTCCCACGCTTTTAATACGCGGCGCATAATTTTACCACTTCTTGTTTTCGGTAATTTATCTCTAAATTCAATTTGTCGTGGCGCTGCATGAGCTGCTAGGCCTTTCTTTACAAATTGACGAATTTCTTCTTTTAATTCATCAGATGGTTCGTATCCTGCTCGAAGTGCGATAAATGCTTTAATAATTTCGCCGCGCACCGGATCAGGAATACCAATTACACCAGCTTCTGCAACAGCAGCATGCTCGATTAATTTACTTTCTACTTCAAACGGACCAACGCGCTCACCTGACGTCATAATTACATCGTCGATACGTCCTTGGAACCAGAAGTATCCATCTTCATCCATATAGGCAGAGTCACCTGATACGTACCAATCTCCCGGCATGAAATAAGATTCATATTTTTGCTGGTTATTCCAGATCCCGCGCATCATAGATGGCCAACCTTTCGCAATTGCTAAGTTACCCATTGTGTAAGGAGGCACTTCATTTCCTTCATTATCAACAATCGCTGCTTTCACACCTGGAATTGGTTTACCCATTGAACCTGGACGGATTTCCATACAAGGGTAGTTACAAATTACTTGTCCACCTGTTTCTGTCATCCACCACGTATCATGAATACGAAGTCCAAATGCATTCATACCCCAGCGAATTACTTCTGGATTTAACGGCTCACCAACGCTTAATACGTGACGAACTTGTGATAAGTCATATTTTTTAATTGCGTCTTGTCCAGCTCCCATTAACATACGGAATGCTGTTGGTGCGCTGTACCAAACCGTCACACCGTAATCTTGCAGTGCTTCATACCAAGCTTCTGGACTAAAGCGTCCACCTAAAATAACATTTGACGCTCCAACTAACCACGGTGCGAAAATACCGTAAGCTGTTCCAGTTACCCAGCCCGGGTCAGCAGTACACCAATATACATCGTCTTCTTTTAAATCTAATACCCACTTCGCCGTTTGATAGTGCTGAACCATTGCGTTTTGCGCATGAAGCACACCTTTTGGCTTACCAGTAGAACCAGACGTGTAATGTAGAATCAAACCGTCTTCACGGCCTAACCATTCAATATGTAATTCTTTTGAAGCTTGTTCAAATAACGGATTGAACGCTACCGTTTTACCGCCTTCTTCTACATTATCTCCAACAAGGAAAACTGTTTTTAAAGCCGGTAAATCATTTAATGGTACGCGCTCTAATAATTCAGGCGTTGTAATTAACACCTTTGCTTCGCTATCTTCTAAGCGATCGCGAACTGCGCCTTCCATAAATGCTTCAAATAGCGGTCCAACAATTGCTCCTAATTTCACTGCACCTAAAAGTGCGAAATATAACTCTGGAGAACGTGGCATAAAAATAAAAACGCGATCGCCTTTTTCTACATCGCCATAATTCTTAAGGACGTTTCCTGCTTTATTAGAAAAATCCTTCATTTCCTTAAATGTATATTTCTCTTTTCGCGATCCATCTTGATAATAAAGAGCTACTTTATTCTTTCGATCGGATTTCGCATGCTTATCAATTGCCTCATACGCCATATTTACTCGGCCTGTTTCATTCCAAGTAAAGTTTTTATTAACCTCTTCCCAGTTAAAATTCGCGTATGCCTCATCATAATTCGGCAAATTATTTTCTCCTTTAATGACAGGAAGCGTTTCTACTTTCATACTTTACATCCCCCTCCTATGTATTCTATTATCTATTATAATGACATTATTTAAAATTTTCAGTATATTTGTTGATTTTTAGACAAATTTTTAATGACAAATTTCGATTCACATCGCATATATTATAAAGTACGATATTAATAGATTCACAAACCCTCAAGGTGGTGAGCAATACATTGATTCATAAAAAAATATATAATGCTAGAAACTTAAAAACAGCGAAAGGCACTTTAATTATTGAAGGTCCTGTCTCTACACATAACTTAGAAATGTATGAGTTTCATCCAGACTTAATTGCGTTTCGTCCTGCCGAGCAACAATATAAAGCAATTGTCGAAATTTCTAAATTACCAGAAGCTCGTCTCATTATTGCTAGACATGACCAAACAATTGTTGGATATGTTACATACTTGTATCCTGATCCACTTGAACGATGGTCAGAAGGAAAAATGGAAAACTTAATTGAGCTTGGGGCAATTGAAGTAGTCCCAGCCTTCCGCGGGAGTTCTGTCGGAAAGAACTTACTAGAGGTTTCTATGATGGACGATTATATGGAAGATTACATTATATTGACGACTGAATATTATTGGCACTGGGATTTGAAACAAACAGGTTTGAATGTGTGGGAATACCGAAAAGTAATGGAGAAGATGATGAATGCCGGCGGGTTACAATGGATGGCTACAGACGATCCTGAAATTTGTTCACATCCTGCCAACTGTTTAATGGTCCGCATCGGTAAACGCGTTGATACGGATTCTATTCAAGCTTTTGATCGTCTACGTTTTCACAATCGTTTTATGTATTAATAAAGGGGGCAACTGGAATGATTGTAGAAGAAATTATGAATCAAAATGTAGTTACATTACATCCAAACGATACAATCGAAACAGCAATCCGAACGATACGCACGAAAGGCATTCGGCACATTCCAATTGTCGATCAAAATAATCACGTCGTAGGCATTATTTCTGATCGGGATGTAAGAGATGCAAGTCCGTCTATTCTAGATGAACAAGTTTCACTCGATATGCTACAGCAACCTCTCGAACTTATTATGAAACATCCTGTTATGACTTGCCATCCTCTCGATTTCGTTGAGGAAATTGCTACTTTATTTTTTGAAAATAAAATTGGCTGTCTTCCTGTTACAAAGGCCGGGAAGTTAGTTGGAATCATTTCTGAATCTACAGTATTACACACGTTAGTAAAATTAACAGGAGCACATCAACCAAGTTCGCAAATTGAAATTCAAGTAAAAAACGAACCTGGTATTCTTGGAAAAGTCGTTGCTATTTTTAGTGATTTACAAATAAATATCGTGAGTGTTCTCGTCTACCCAGCAAAAGACGAGAATGATAAAGTACTCGTTTTCCGCATTCAAACGATGAATCCTCTAAAAGTGATTGATGCACTTGAAGCAGAAGGCTACCGCGTATTATGGCCAAACATCATGGGGATGCAAGCATGAGTAGCGCGTTTATTTATTCGGATGACTTTCGGGGCTATTCATTTAGCCCTGATCATCCTTTTAACCAACTGCGCGTCACACTTACGTATGATTTATTACAAAAGGGCGGTTTCATCTCTCCCTCTCAAATCATCTCACCACGGATGGCTACAGATGAAGAGATCGCCTACGTTCATACAGAGGAGTACATAAATGCGGTAAAACGTGCTGGAGAAGGAAAGTTAGAAAAATCAATTGCGATGACATATGGACTCGGAACAGAAGATACACCGATGTTCCCAAATATGCACGAAGCAAGCGCATTGCTCGTTGGTGGTACGTTAACAGCTGTCGATGCTGTTCTTTCCGGAAAAGTAAAACACGCACTTAATTTGGGCGGCGGCTTACATCACGGCTTTCGCGGCAAAGCATCTGGCTTTTGTATTTATAACGACAGTTCTATCGCAATGAAATATATTCAAAAGAAATACGGTTTACGCGTCTTATATATTGATACAGATGCTCATCACGGTGATGGCGTACAGTGGTCGTTTTATGATGACCCTAACGTATGCACAATTTCATTACATGAAACTGGTCGCTATTTATTTCCTGGAACTGGCGCTGTAAATGAACGCGGACAAGGTAATGGCTATAGTTATTCTTTTAACGTTCCACTCGATGCTTTTACAGAAGATGAATCGTTCTTAGATTCCTATCGAACTGTTGTAAAAGAAGTTGCAGCGTACTTTAAACCGGATATTATTTTAACGCAAAATGGTGCTGACGCACATTATTATGACCCACTTACGCATCTTTGTGCGACAATGAATATTTACCGTGAAATACCGAAGCTCGCTCGTGAAATTGCAAATGAATATTGCGACGGTCGCTGGATCGCTGTCGGTGGCGGTGGCTATGATCACTGGCGCGTCGTTCCAAGAGCTTGGGCACTCATTTGGCTCGAAATGAACAACATCCAAAACATCTCAGGTTATCTCCCTCCAGAATGGATTGAAGCTTGGAAAGGACAAGCAGAAACAGAACTTCCCCTCACATGGGAAGATCCAGACAACATGTATAAACCTATCCCCCGTAAACCAGAAATTGAAGAAAAAAACGCATTAACTGTAGCGAAATCCCTTGAAATTATTCGGAATAATATGACAAAATCTTTATACTAAACGAAAAGGAGGCTCGTTTTTGAATAGCCTCCTTTTATTTATTGTCGGTTTCTGTCGGTAAGTCGATATATTTTAATAATCGCTGATATATTTCGAAATGCGCCGATATATTCTAATAATCGCTGATATATTTTTATGTACTAATGGATTTTATGAGGAAAGGTCGTGATATTATGTGGATACAACAAATGATCCACACGAAACGTGGCACATTTGAGCTTTTTACTAAAGGCAGTGGCGAACCGCTTTGTATTACACATCACTATTCACAATTCAATGAAACTGGTGATTACTTTGCGGATGTTTTTACTGCTACGCATCGTGTATTTCTCATTAATTTACGAGACGCTGGTAACTCGTTAAAAGCCAATTCAGAAAAAGAATTAAGTATGATTGAAACGATTCACGATTTAGAAGCTATACGAGAAGCTTTACAACTTCCAACATGGCATTTCGCTGGCCATTCAACAGGTGGTATGCTTGGACTTTTATATGCAATTACATATCCACATTCCTTACAATCATTAGTCGTGGTCGGAACCGCAGCAAGTAACTACACCGAAACACCCTTTTGCATTTATCACCCAGCACATCCACAGTTTCATTATATGCAAAAACTCATCGAAAACTTAAAAAACCCTCACCTTACAGATGAAGAACGGAAAGAACTATCTACTAAGAGAACAAAATTATCATTGTATAAACCAGAAAACTACAACTCTTATTTTTGTAAACCAATTAATAAAACAATGTCCGTTAGCCGGATGAATGCTTTCGCCAATGAATATCCTTCATTTGATTTAAGAGAGAATTTACCTTCCATCCAAACAAAGACCCTCATTACATGTGGAAGCCATGATGTACAGTGCCCGATTCAGTATTCTATCGAGATACATGATGGAATACGTAATTCTATCTTCATTCCATTCGAAAATAGCAACCATTATCCTTTTTTAGAAGAAGCTGCTCAGTTTACTTCTACTACTCAAACATTTTATAAATCGTTAGTACCATTATTATTAAGAAAACCTAAACACTGATAAAAAGCTCATAGCCTCTATACGACTATGAGCTTTTTTCAAAAGAAATATTTCACACTAAAAACAACTAAAAAAACAAAAGAAATAACCACTAAACCCACATCAAGTAATACCGACTTTTTATCTCTATCTTTTAAACTTACCTTAGAGCTAGAAATGCTTTTAATTACCCAAAAGATTGCAAAAAAGAACCAACCGAAATGATCATTCGTAGAATCTTCATCATAAAACATTTGTATTGCACCAATAATCAATAAGATAAGTACGATATTAGTTCCAATCTTTAAAGTCTTATTTGATTTATTATCTTTTAATATATCCCCCAACATATAGCTCGCTCCCTATGCTCTCCTCTGTTTTGTTTCTCTTTACATTTTAACACAAATTACCTATTTCTTCCTTTCCATTCGAATAACATACAAAAAACCTGCCAATTACTCGGCAGGTATATTACACGTTAAAACGATAACCAGCTCCCCATACTGTTTCAATATATTGCGGGTGAGCAGGATCTCTTTCAATTTTTTCACGTAGCTTTCTAATGTGGACGACAACAGTGGCTAAATCACCAGCGGAATCTAATCCCCAAATGCGTTCAAATAACTGTTCTTTATTTAATACTTGGTTTGGATGTGTGACAAAGAATGTTAATAAATCAAATTCCTTCGTTGTAAATGCCACTTCTTCATTGTTTATAAAAACTTTCCTCGCTCGTTGATCGATAGAAATTCCGTGAATATATAACGTATCGCGTTGCTTACTTACATTTCCTAATAATCTTTCATAACGAGAAATATGTGCTTTTACTCTTGCGACTAATTCACTCGGGCTAAACGGCTTCGTTATATAATCATCCGCTCCTAATCCGAGTCCGCGAATTTTATCTATATCTTCTTTTTTTGCTGAAACAAGTAGAATCGGAATATCTTTTACAGCACGTATTTGTTTACAAATTTCGAATCCGTTCATTTTCGGAAGCATAATATCTAAAATAATTAAATCATAGTCTTCTTGTAAGGCTGTTTGTAAACCTATTTCTCCTGAATGCTCTACATCAACTTGGAAATCATTAATTTCTAAATAATCTCGCTGTAATTCTGCAATACTTACTTCATCTTCTATTAATAAAATTCTTTTCAATTTACTCACCACATTCCTCTACTTTTTCCAATGAGAAGAAAATGCTTGTGCCTTTACCAAGCTCGCTTTCCGCCCAAATTTCCCCGCCATGTTCTTCAACAATTTGCTTCGCTATTGCTAAACCAAGTCCACTTCCACCTGTGCTAGAATTCCGCGATTGTTCTGCACGATAAAAACGTTCAAAGATATAAGGTAGCGTATCAGATTCTATACCTGATCCATTGTCCATCACTTTCACAATAACTTTATTATTATCACTCGATACTATTACAGTAATTTTCTTCTCTTCTTTATCCATGTATTTCACACTATTATGAATTAAATTTGATATAACTCTATTGATTTTTTCGCAATCAGCCGTTACATATAGTGGTGATGCATGTAATTGTAAGTTAACTTCTATACCTTCTTTACTTAAATCCATTTGCATCTCTTCGATTAACTCTTGCATAAACGTATTCAATTCAACCGTTTCAAACTGAAAGGGAACTCGATTCAAATCGAGCTTTGAGAATAAAAATAATTCATCAATAAGTGTATCCATATGTCTTGCTTTCGTATGGATAGTTGTTAAATACTTATCCATTTTTTCTGGCGTATTTGCTACCCCGTCCTTTATTCCTTCTACATATCCGATAATTGATGTAATCGGTGTTTTTAAGTCATGAGAGATGTTTGAAATAAGCTCTTTTCTATTTTCTTCATACTGTGTTTGCATCTCTATCGATTCTTTTAATCTCTTCCTCATTTCCTCAAATCCTTGATTTAATTGCCCTATTTCATCGTGTGATGTAACTGGTATTTGAAAATCTAAATTTCCTTCTTTAATTTTCTCCGTTGCGCCTTTCAATACAAAAATTGGTTTTATTACACTTCTTGAAACGAGGTAACTTAATAATCCAATGAGTAAAATGGCTAGTAGTAAGAGAGATACAAATAAGATTGGAAATAATTTTTGTGTAAGATCTACAAATGAACTTTGCTTTTTTAATACAAATATACTTCCCTCTTCTTCCTGAGGAAAATAAAAATCAAACTTTACATATCGATAAAATGTATCGCCTAGTTCCGTTGTACCACGACTATTAATATTTGCTGATTCAAATTTCGGAAGGGCTTCTTTTAAAGATACACTTTCAAATACGTTTGAAGCATATGAAAGTGTTTCTCCTTTTCTTACTACTATTTTCACACCCTCTTTTTCTATTGCTGAGACAAACGACTCATCTAACAATTGAGATTGATGCTGTTTGGCTGCTGACTTCAACTCAAGATAGGCATTCTCTTCTTCTGGTGTAAGCGGCTTTTGAATGTAAGAACTTTTATAGAAATTTTTCACTGCTTCCAAGTCACCTGTTATCGAAAAAACGATTAAAAATCCCGCGACTAATATAAGCGTAATAGAAACGAGGATAACAGCAATATAAGAAAATAAAAACCTTGTTTTAATAGACATATCTTAAATCCTCACTTTATCAAACCTTATTATTTATAAGCATAAAAATATATGTTCAATTACTCAAGCGATTTTATAGTAATTTTAGCGCCAGTTTATAAAAATTTAATGTTCCTATTTTACAGTTGAAATTAGGAGGTTGAAATTCCATGTTCAAAAAAACATTCAGTATGATATGTTGCGTAATTTTTTTACAAGGATGCTCGCAAGAACAAGAAGTAAAAAAGGAGATGACAAACATGGAGACTGCACTACTAGCAGCTACTGAAAAAAATGAAACGAATACTGTTATATCTTTACTAAAAAAAGGCGCAAATATAAATGCGACGGATAGTCAAGGACGCACTCCGCTTATGATTGCTACATACAAAAATGATGTAAAAACCGCAAAAGCGCTTATCGAAGCTGGTGCTGACGTAAATATCCAAGATGACATGAAAAACAATCCCTTTCTATACGCCGGTGCGGAAGGTTACTTAGACATTTTAAAGCTAACAATTGATGCTGGTGCAGATCCTACGATTACAAATCGTTACGGCGGAACAGCTCTTATCCCAGCCTCAGAACATGGCTATATTGACGTTATAAAAGAACTCCTCACTCGAACAAATATTGATGTAAATCATGTAAATAACCTGGGATGGACAGCTTTAATGGAAGCCATCGTACTAAGTAACGGAAACGAAACACAGCAACAAGTCATTCGCCTTCTTATTGAGCACGGTGCAGATGTAAATATTCCAGACAATGATGGTGTTACCCCGTTAGAGCATGCTCGCGCTCATCACTTTGAAGAGATAGAGAAGATTTTGTTAGAAGGCCGTAAGTAAAAAGCTAATTTTTGCCTTCCTCCCCCACCCTATGCTACATTTAAGCCGTTACATTAATATTAATAGGGTGGGAATAAAATGAACAAACCTAAAATTGGGATGATTGGACTTGGAAGTATTGCGCAAAAGGCCTATCTTCCAACACTTACAAAAGAAACTGATTGGAATTTTGTAGGGGCGTTTACACCTAACGCAGAGAAAAGAAAACAAGTTTGCCAGCAATACCGAATTCAAGACTTTCATTCTATTGAAATGTTAGCTTCGGAATGCGATGCAATCTTCGTTCATAGTTCAACTGCATCGCATTATGAAATCGTTTCTGAACTTCTAAAAAAAGGGATCGACGTTTATGTTGATAAACCGCTAGCAGCTACAGTGGAACAAGCTGAGCAACTAGTCGAGTTAAGCGAGAAGTATAACCGAAAATTAATGGTCGGATTTAATCGCAGATTCGTTCCTATGTATGTTGCTGCCAAAGAACAGGCTAATGATATTTCATGGATTCGAATTGAAAAGCATCGCACAAATAAAGTCGGGCCATATACGTACGACTTTACTATGTTAGATGATTATTTACACATTGTAGATACTGCTCGCTGGTTAGCTAATGATGACCTTAACGTCGTTCACAATATGATGCAAATCAATGAAAAGAATGAACTTCTTTACGGACATCATACATATACAACTCCAAGTGGACTGTTACTTTCTACTGCAATGCATCGCCATGCCGGTACAAATTTAGAACAAATTGAACTTGTAATGCCAGGGAAAATCATTCGCGTAAGAAATATGAATACATTTGAAATTGAACAGGAAAACTCAGTTTCACAAAGTGGTTCCCCATCATGGGATACGACGTTAAAACAACGTGGTTTTGAAGATGCTGTTCATCATTTTATTGAGTGTGTACAAGGCGATACAAAGCCTGTTGTAGATGGATTAGAAGGATTAAAAACGCAGCAAATGCTACAATCTTTACTAGATGATGTAAACAAAAATTAAAACGGATACATTTTTCAGAATTTACTTTCATTCCCATTCCCTCTTTATTTCTCTCGTAAATTTCTATAGAATATGTTGATAGGAATTATAAATTTCATAATGAATCGTGGAAAGGATGGGATTAACACATGTGGAACGAGTTTAAAAAATTCGCTTTCAAAGGGAATGTCGTTGATTTAGCTGTCGGGGTTGTAATCGGTGCTGCATTCGGTAAAATCGTTAGTTCTTTAGTAAAAGATATCATCACACCATTACTTGGTATGGTATTAGGTGGCGTTGACTTTACAAGTTTACACTTTGGATACGGTAAATCTGCTGTTATGTATGGTAACTTCATCCAAACAATTTTTGACTTCTTAATTATCGCAGCTTCTATCTTTATGTTTGTTAAAGTTTTCAACAAACTAACATCTAAAAAAGAAGAAGAAAAAGAGGAAGAAATTCCAGAGCCAACAAAAGAAGAAGAACTTCTTGGCGAAATTCGTGATTTACTAAAACAGCAAAACTCTTCTAAAGATAGAGCATAATTGAACGGATAAAAAGGCATGTCCCCTTGGGACATGCCTTTTCTATATGCTATAACGTTTCCGAATTCATATGAATAAATAAAATAATACCAGCAACCATAAGTACCATAATGCTACCTGCAAATAGTGTAATACCAATAAACATTAAACTTGTGCTCATATCTACTGATACACTTTCAATAAAAATAGAAATTACATACGTGATAAGGGCAATTCCTGCAAGAATACTTCCTGGAACAAATCGCTTTAAACCATTTTGTTTTAACGTCATATATGCAAAAATAGCAGTCATACAAAGCGTAATTATCCAAAGAACGATCATCTCTTTTCCCCCCTCACAAGCCTTTTCTTTCTATTATACATGACATTGCCCTATAATAGTTAAATTTGCACTTATGTGACATATAACAAGGAATAGTCCCATCTATAGCGAAGGCATTATAACATACACTTATACAATAAGGAGGCTTTCATTTGGAATATACTACTACATGTAAATTAGAGCTATCCGAACGATTCGATTATGTTACGATTGACTTAGACAAACAGTTTTTTTACATCGAAGTTGTAAATTTACAAAGTAATATAACTGTATTAAAAATATCAATTAACTTGCAAAAAGACGAAACGATGGTAGAGGGAAATACAATTCATTATGATACTTTTCACGTAGATGCATTATTACAAGGATTGAAATATGTTGCTCGAACATGTATTGATCATAATTTAAAAAACCAAAAGGAACTGTTCGCATTTCTAGAAGAAAATTAGCTCCAATAAAAAAAATGGTTATTTTTTCTTTTTATTGATATAATTGTTATATAGAAATATTCTTTGTAAGGGAGTGTTCATAATGATTTGGATTTCACTAATTGTATTAGCTTATTTCATCATTCTCGTCCCAATACAGTACAACTACATTAAAATGCTCAAAGAAAAACAGAAAAAAATGAGTGTCTCACAAAACGAACTATATGACAACATGTCTTATGAAGAATCCCAAGTACATTACCATTATCAAAGTAACGTATTTACAATACCTGCTTCGCTTGTCGCAAGTATTATTTATAAAGTGAAACATGCTGCATAATATGTACGCTGTAAAATTATTATTTGAGTCCGTTCATTCTGATGAGCCTGATTCTACGAAAATTGATGAGCATTATGAAGAGAATCACGATACACTTTTTGAAGAAAGTATTATTCTTGTTAAAGCAAACAGTTTGGAAGAAGCTCATGCACTAGGTGAACAAATCGCTATACAGTCTGAGCATACGTACGATAATAAGTACGGCCAGCAAATAACATGGACGTTTCGAAAACTATTGCATGTGTTTGAATTAGACGATACCCCATTTGAAACCGGAAAAGAATTGTATGCAAGATTTTTACACGTTAAGAAAGACGAAATGGTAAATGCAGTCGTACAAAAATACTATCCTGAATACGAATAAAAGCTCACAGCAATCGCTGTGAGCTTTTTTATACTTACTTCGTTGAATCTCTAAATTGGATACGGTGAGGTAAGATAACAGTGTGATCTTCCACTTTTTCTTTGTTCATATACTTTGTTAATAGACGCATTGCTACTGCACCGATATCATACATCGGTTGAACAACTGTTGAAAGCTGCGGACGAACCATTAATGCAAGGCGTGTATTATCGAAACCAAGTACTTCTACGTCAGTTGGTACGTTTAATCCAGCGTCTTGTGCTGCATGGATTACACCTAGTGCCATTTCATCAGAAGATACGAAGATTGCTGTTGGCTTTTCATCATTGCTCCAAAGCTTTTCGAATGCTTCGATACCTGAGTCATATGTGTAATCTCCATCGATTACAAGATTTTCATCATATGAAATACCTGCTTCTTCTAAAGCTTTTTTGTAACCTTGTAACTTCTTCGCGCTTCCCGCTTTATCAATGAAAGGACCAGAGACGAAACCGATACGTTTATGTCCTTGCTCGATAAAGTGCTTCATTGCATCATAAGCTGCTTGTGTATAATCAATATTTACTGATGGCGTTTCATTTTGCTCATCAAATGATGCTGCTAATACAATTGGTACTGGAGATTTTTTAAATTCTTCAATGTGAATGTCTGTAATATCTTCACCCATGAAAACAATTCCGTCCACTTGTTTTCCAAGCATCGTATTTAATAAATGGAACTCTTTCTCTTTATTTTGGTCAGAGTTACTTAAAATGATGTTATATTTGTACATTGTTGCGATATCTTCAATTCCACGAGCTAGTTCTGCATAAAACGTATTTGAGATATCAGGAATAATAACACCTACTGTAGTTGTCTTCTTACTTGCTAGTCCACGTGCTACCGCATTTGGGCGGTATCCTAAACGATCAATTGCTTCTAATACTTTCTTTCTTGTTGTAGGCTTTACATTTGGGTTACCGTTCACAACGCGTGATACGGTAGCCATTGAAACGTTCGCTTCACGCGCTACATCATATATTGTTACGTTCATCTCATCGCACACTCCTTCTATTTTTGTTATCTATTTTTATGTATCGGTTACTTGAATGAAAAAAAGACATCAACTCTATTTGCAGATGCCACCAATCGTCCCGAGTTCTTCCTTTTACTAATGATACGATAAAAACGCAGGCTCATACAATATTTTCCCGCAAAAGTTTCGAAAAAATTCGCTTCTTTTCTCGTATTTTCGTATTTTTTATGAAAAAAGGGCATTTTTTGTAAAAAAATAGATGTTTCCTTAGTAGAAATCTTATTTTAAGCAGTACGATAGTAAATGAAATTTATATCGGCGATTTTTCGAATATATCGACTGTAACTCGAAATATATCAGCGATTTTCCAAATATATCGACCGCAACTCTAATTATATCAGCGATTTTTTAAATATATCAACTTACCAACAAAAATCGACAATGACAGTCGCTATACAATAGGAGAAAGCTGTTCCAAAATGCCTTTTTGGAACAGCTCATTAAAAGTTTTTATAATTTACTTCCAAATGATTTTAATTCATTCATAAAATCATTGAACTGCGGTATATTCATTTGTTGCGCTGCATCAGATAAAGCTACAGCTGGATCTGGATGTACTTCAGCCATAATTGCGTCTGCACCAATTGCCATCGCTGCTTTTGCAGTTGGTAAGAGAAGGTCACGTCGCCCTGTAGAATGCGTTACATCGACAACGACAGGTAAATGTGTTTCTTTCTTTAAAATCGGCACAGCGGAAATATCAAGCGTATTACGCGTCGCTCTTTCATACGTGCGAATACCTCGTTCACATAAAATAATGTTCCCATTTCCCTTTGCCATAATATATTCTGCCGCATTAATGAATTCTTCAATCGTTGCTGATAGACCACGTTTTAATAATACTGGTTTATTTACAGCACCAGCTGCCCTTAGCAAATCAAAGTTTTGCATATTGCGAGCGCCAATTTGAATAACATCAACGTAATCTAATGACATCTCAATATCATTCGGATTTAAAATTTCACTAATAACAGCCAAATCATATTCATCTGCTACCTGGCGCAAAATTTGTAATCCCTCTAATCCAAGACCTTGAAAATCATACGGTGAAGTACGTGGTTTGAACGCACCACCACGCATTAATTTCAGACCTTGCCCTTTCATTGCTTCAGCAACTTGACGTACTTGTTCATAACTTTCCACTGCACACGGTCCCATAATAAAATGCTGATTTCCGTCACCAATTTTTTCACCATTAATTTCAACAATCGTATCTTCTGTTTTTTTCTTACGAGAAACAAGTAATGCTTTACGATGATCGTCTTCTTGTAATTCTAAACCAGCTTGAAAAATTTGTTTGAAAATATGTTGTAAAGTCGAAGTTTCAAATGGACCATTATTATTCTCTGCAATTAAATCCAGCATATTTCTTTCACGTACAGGATCAAAACGTTTCACACCTTGTACTTCTTTTAAATTACCAACTTCTTGTACGAGACGACCTCTTTTGTTTAGTAACTCTAATATTTGTAAATTAAGTTGATCAATTTCAGAACGTAAACGACCTAATTGTTGTGATGCCATAAGAAAGCCACCTCTTTCAAATTCCTATATGTTACTTTTTTAAGATAATTTATTATAGCTGATACATATGATTGTCACACGATATACAGCAAGGAATTACTATCAAAAAACATTATATATTTTCATTTAAAATAAAAAAAAGACAGTTTATATACTGTCTTTTTTTACAAGAAGGAAACAAACGGTTTATCACTGTTTTTCTCTTTTATAATAACGGCCTCAATTTTACTCTCGGACTTGATCTGTAATTGTACTTTCGCATCTTTAGGCAATTTGTCTAACATGCCTTGAGCAGCCAATTGGGTAAGAGCCATTAATTCTGTTTTACCGTTATATTTAATAACAATATTCATATTTAATGTATCCATTTGATCTTTCTTATAAGAAACTTTAGCGTTGACTGGAATAAAATCTCCATTAGAAAAACCTTTTATTTCCTTAGCAAAGTTATTTATTTTTGTATTATCTTCTCCATGTGCTTGTGTAAATTCATCAGAAGGATATGAATACGACTTTTCATCGATCGTACTCCAATTTCCAAGGTTCGTATCATTCTTTTGAACAGTAGCACTAGCAATATACGTACCATTTTTTAAAGAACTTGTACTTTCTTGCTTAAAGATAGCAAACGTAATTGGAGATTTGTTATATTTATCATTTTTGTTAATAGCTTCAATAAGTTGTTTAGCAACTTCAGTCCCTTTAGACATAGCCTCTTCATTCGATACACTTGAAGACATAGCTAAGCCAATCATAACACCAGATAAACTTAATTCATTTGAATTCTGTTTTCCGAAATAGTCTTGTTCTATAATATTCGTCAAAACTGGCGCTTCTACTTTCGCAACTAGTTCATCAATTAGTTTCTCTGGAATATACTGGTTCAATTGCAGTACGTGACTCTCTGTATCAAATTGTTGCGTTGCAATATTTATTAAACCATTTTCATACTCTGCTAAATCTAATTTAGAATTTGTTTTTATATTAGCTGTATTAATAACCTTTTGTTCTTTTAAAGGAATAACAGTTCTATAATAATCTTTAGAAACAGCAGTTCTCGGAATCATACTTTTTTCTTTTGTATCTTTTTGTATAACTTCATCCTTCTTACTAATCGTATTACTATTGTTACTACAAGCTCCCAGTAATAAACTTACGACTGCGAAGGATAATGCCATTTTCTTCATTACTTAAAACCTACTTTCAACAATCTAGTTATTTAGTTTGAACTATTAATAGTGTACCACTAAATATATTTCAACAAAAACAAAAAAAAAGAAGCAAGCACCTTTAGCTTGCTTCTTTTTACTTTATATTCTCTTCTAAAGCATCTTTTTTAATATTCCAATGAGATGTATTCCATACTACCATCCCATCTTTTATGTATAACACTTGCGGTGATTCATGTCTAATACTGTATTGTTCTGCAACACGATTTGACACATCTCTCGCATCTTGTACGTATAAGTAATACGCTGGTACTTCTCTTTCTTCGCTGCAATACGCTTGAAATTCTGTGTATGCACCGTGACTAATTGGGCATGTCGTACTGTGTTTAAAAAGAACATACGGCTCGTTCTTTTCTACTAAGACTTCAAGCTCTTCAATTGTTTCAAGTTTTGTCATATTCATCACGATTCACCTCTCATACGAAATCTAGAGCGTTTCTCTTTCTTTTCAGCTTTTTTCTCAATTCTTTCTAATTTACGCTCTTCTTTTTCAACCTTCTTCTCTTGTCTCGACGCACGGTAATGATTGTATACTTCAATCGCCGCACTGCTCCACTGTACAACTTGCGCTACTTTATCAGCGTTATTTTCAATTTCGTCCGTTACAGAGTCTGATACATTACGAAGCTTCGTATTTAAAGATTGGATTGTCGTTCCAATCCCATCTACACCCGCTACCACTTTATTTAATGACTGTGACTTCTGTTGAATATCATCAGCTAACGCATTCGTTTTATGTAATAATTGCTCTGTCTCTACGCTAATTCCTTGCATTTGTTTTTCTAAACCTTCTAACGTGCTTGCAACGTTTTCTAACGTCTTCTGAACCGATAACAACGTTCTGCATACATACACTACTAATACTGCGAAAGCAACCGCGATAATAGCCGCACTTACATATAAAAGAACTTGCATTTCATCACTTCCTTTATCTTTTTCATACTTTCCCCTATTATACAATCATTTTCCGTTTCATTCTAATCCCTATCTCATCATTAGAATTTTCATACTTATTCGTTAACTGTAACATAAATCATTCAACAAATTCCACTAAGTAGGTTACAATAGGAGAGGATACATAATTAGTAGGGAGGCTTTACATATGAAAGATCCACGTATTGAAAAGTTAGCATACAATTTAATTAACTACTCTATCCGCTTACAAAAAGGTGAAAAAGTATTAATTGAAAACTTTGGCTTACAAAAAGAACTTGTAACTGCACTTGTAAAAGAAGCATATGCAGCTGGTGGTTTCCCATTCGTCTCTTTAAAAGATCATCAAGTAGATCGCTCTTTATTAATGGGTGCTACTGAAGAACATTTCGAACAAATCGCTGCATATGAAGCAAGCGTAATGAAAGACATGGACGCTTATATCGGCCTTCGCTCTGGCGATAATATTAATGAACAAGCTGACGTTCCAAGTGAGCGTATGAAAGTTCATGGCCAAACAGTTGGTAAAAAAGTTCATAGAGACATTCGCGTTCCAAAAACACGCTGGGTTGTTCTTCGCTACCCAAATGCTTCTATGGCACAGCTTGCTAAAATGAGTACAGAAGCTTTCGAAGACTTCTACTTTGAAGTATGTAACTTAGACTACGGTAAAATGGATAAGGCGATGGACAGCCTTGTTACATTAATGAATAAAACAGATAAAGTTCGTTTAACTGGTCCTGGAACTGACTTAACATTCTCTATTAAAGACATTCCAGCAATTAAATGCTCAGGTCATTTAAACATTCCAGACGGTGAAGTATACTCTGCACCAGTTCGTGATTCTGTTAACGGTACAGTTTCTTACAACACACCATCTCCTTACAACGGTTATACATTTGAAAATGTACAACTTAAGTTCGAGAACGGCCAAATCGTTGAAGCAACTGCAAACGATTCAGAACGCATTAACAAAATCTTCGATACAGACGAAGGCGCACGCTACGTTGGTGAGTTCGCAATCGGCGTAAACCCATACATCTTACATCCAATGGGAGACATCCTATTCGATGAAAAAATCGATGGCAGCTTCCACTTCACTCCTGGACAAGCTTACGACGATGCATGGAACGGTAACAACTCGAACATCCATTGGGACTTAGTATGTATCCAACGCCCTGAATACGGCGGCGGCGAAATTTACTTTGACGACGTACTAATCCGTAAAGACGGGCGCTTCGTTGTACCTGAATTAGAAGCTTTAAACCCAGAGAACTTAAAATAATGAAAAACGCTCGGAATTTTCGCCGAGCGTTTTTTTATTATCCTCACTCTATATCGAGCTACTGTTCTTACTTTTTGTTTGCTGAAAATGAAAATAATATAAAAGTGCCACTGCGATAGTACCTATTAATATGGGTACATATAAAGGCAGGTTCCATTTCATATTTACCCTAGTGCAGATAGCAAACACCAGCATAATTTCCAAGCAAAAAAAGGTTTTATATATTTCATTTCTTCCCTGCCATTTCTATTTTCACATGTGGATTTTCTTTCTCTATAAGCGCCAAGAATTCATCCATATTTTGCGGCATCGCAACCATATGTACTTTATATGCATTCGTCGTAATTTCAAGAGACTTTCCGACCTGACGTATAATTCTCACATCTTTTAATACAATATCATCATTTAAAATACCGTACTTTAATACGCCATTTTCTACTTTATGTTTTTTAATAAATACTTCCCAAACGATTGGTACATTTACAATGAAGCATAAACCCATCCCAATCAACGCTGACATCCAATGCGCTTTATTAGTGAAAAGCATGACAATTGGATATATAAACATAAAAACTAACGTAAGGCAAACGAAAATGACTACTGACTTACTTCTTTGAATTGGAAAGTTCATACCTACACCCCTAATCCAAATTATACCACTATTTCTATTTTGGTTCATAGAAAAAGGCCATTTCTAAATGACCTTTTACACAATGTACCTATAAAATTTTTTATCTACCTGTAGCACCGGAAAGTTTTTCGGCAACTCGTCTATACTCACACTTTGAAAACCATTCTTTTCATAAAAACGATGTGCCGCTAAAAATTTTACTGTTGTTCCTAAGTAAATATCTTTCAATTTTTTATCCTCAGCCCATGAAATTGCTGTTTGAAGCAACATATGTGATGCGCCCCATTCTTTTCCGCGAAACTCTTTTTGTACGAACATTTTTCTTAGCGCTACTTGATGATTCTCAATATCTAATAAAGCTACTGTTCCAACTACTTTACCATCATAAATTGCTACCCAAAAGTTTCCGTGACCCTTTTGATAGAATGTTTCTATTTCAAGTAAATCAGGTTGCTCTTCTTTCGTAATTGAAACATTATACTCTTTTTGCTGAATATGAACGATAAGATCTACTACTTCCTCTTGAAACGTACCTTCATATGGAACAATACGAATCTTCTCGTTCATCGAATCTCTTTCCATTCTGAAGCTAGTAAACTATATACAGCGATATCATGAAAATGATCATATAGCCATTCTTCATCTCGTAAAATACCATCTAACTTAAATCCTAAACGTTCTGGAATTGCTCGGCTTTTCGCATTTCCAACACCGCACCGAATTTCAATTTTATTCAGCTTTAAATTTTCAAATGCATAGTGAAGTACAGCCTTTACGCTACGCGTCATAATACCTTTCCCGCCAGCATCTTCTGCAAGATAATACCCAAGACTCGTCGCTTTCTTCCCCCAACTCACTGGATGAATGCCTACCATCCCAACGAGCTTTCCTTTGTAACGTATACCACTTTCAAAACCGTCTCCCTCTGCAAACTTCTTTAACCACATCGGAAAAATTTCATCATAAGCATCAGCAGATTTTGTCCCATCTACCCAAGGGAGCCATTTTCGTAAATGATTACGGTTTTGATCTAATAATTGATATAATTCCTCTTTATGATGTTTTTCTAGTAATTGTAGTTCGATTTCGTCATCTACTCGGAGTGTGAACATGTTTTTTAGTCCCCTTTTTAGTTTTCTTATTATTCTAACATTTATATTTCAAAACGCGTACCAATATATCAACGATTTTTGAAATATATCGAACACAACTCCATATATATCGACGTTTCAACATTAATGCACAACCACGACAACATAAAAAAGACGCACAGCCAAGCTATGCGTCTTTTCTATTATTTCTCTGCAACTTGAACTTCTTTTACGTAAGCCGCTTCGAATTTTTGGATGTCACCTGCGCCCATGAAAATTAGAACGCCGTTTTTATGTTTCTTTAATACATCCGTTGTTGTATCTGTAATTAATTCTGCACCGTCAATACGCTTTTGCAGATCTTCGATTGTTAATTCACCTTTGTTTTCACGTGCTGATCCGAAAATATCACATAAGTATACTTGGTCAGCCTTGCTTAGGCTTTCTGCGAACTCATCTAAGAACTTTTCTGTACGTGAGAATGTATGTGGCTGGAATACAGCGACAATTTCACGCTCTGGATGTTTTTGACGAGCAGCTTCAATCGTTGCATTAATCTCTGTCGGATGGTGTGCGTAGTCATCGATGATTACTTGCTCTCCCATCGGCTTTTCATTAAAGCGACGTTTTACGCCTTCAAAAGTTGTTAATTGATGTTTTACTGCTTCTACATCAACATTTTCATAATGGCAAAGCGCGATTACTGCTAACGCATTTAATACGCTGTGATTGCCGTATCCTGTAATTTTGAACGTATCATAGTACGTGTTACGAACGAATACATCAAATATTGTACCATCTGTTCTCTTTTGAATGTTGCGTGCTTGGAAATCATTATCTTCTCCAAATCCATAGAAAATAACAGGTACTTTCGCTTGAATTTTTTGAAGTTCTTCATCATCTCCACATGCAATAATGCCTTTTTTCACTTGCAATGCCATCTCTTGGAATGCACTGAATACATCATTGATGTCTGCAAAATAATCTGGATGATCAAAATCAATATTCGTCATAATTGCATAGTCTGGATTATAAGACAAGAAATGACGACGATACTCACAAGCTTCAAATACAAAATACTTACTATTTTCTACCCCATGCCCTGTTCCATCTCCAATAAGGTAAGATGTTGGGTGTGCACCTTGCATTACATGGGCTAACAAACCTGTTGTTGATGTTTTTCCGTGTGCACCAGTTACAGCAACACTTGTGTATTGGCTCATCAGGTCACCTAAGAAATGATGGTAACGATGGACTGGGATGTTTAATTCTTTTGCTGCTACGATTTCTTCATGCGTATCAGGAAATGCATTTCCTGCAATAATCACTTGTCCTTCTTCTACATTATTCTTATCAAAAGGAAGGATCGAGATACTACGCTTTTCCAACGCTGTTTGTGTAAAGAAACGCTTTTCATAATCAGACCCTTGAACAGTATGCTTCATATCATGAAGAATTTGCGCTAATGAACTCATTCCTGTTCCTTTAATTCCTACAAAATGGTAAACTGTCATCTTAAAGAACCTCCAACATTTCGAACTAATACAACGGCCTATCTATAAGACAGTATATGAATCTTTTCTTATTTTGGTAATCATCATACATTTTTGATGTAGTGAAGTTATTCTTTCCCTTCACTTATCAGGATAAACTCGTACGTACTTCTTTATATGTCCATAATAAGTCCATTATAGCAAAAAAGAAGCCGCTATACTATGATAACAGAAAAACTGATAGGGTCAATCACCTATCAGTTTTTCTCTCTTTTACATCTCTTCTCTTTTTTCTAATTGAACACGCTCTAAACGTGGGTTTGGACGATATTTACGACCAGCTTTTGCTTCTGGTTTCCCATTTAGTTCTACATTATCACCAGTAAAGCCAATATTCATTTTTAATAAGCTACTTCCTACCCCGTATATGTCAACAGGTACGTTTTGAGCTTCAAATTCACGAATACGCTTCTCATCAAATCCACCAGTTACAACGATGTCTACATGCTGGAATCCTTCTTCATCAAGTGCTTTACGAAGTGCGAATACAAGCGATGGGTTTACACCACGTGGATCGAATGTTCCAAGTACTTCTGGGTGGCGAATAAAGTATTGATCAATCATCGTGCGGGACGTATCTACACGTACACCCTTTAATGTTGATCCAAATTCACGCGCTACGCGAAGTGCATCTGTAATGACATCATTGTTGTAATCAATTAATACAACTAATTCATCTTCTGGGAATTTCTTATGATATGCTTTTGCCGCTTCCACAACATCACCATTAAACATTTGAATTAATGCGTGAGGCATCGTCCCCATACCACTTTTGCCCCACCATTCATTCATCGCATGCGTCGCTTGTGCGCTCATACCTCCGATGTATGCTGCATAACCGTCACCAGCTTGTTGTGTATAATGATCATCACGGTCTCCCATGAAAATAACTGGTTTTTCTTTATCTACGCTACGCGCAGCTTGGACAACGTTATATACGTTTGTCGCAACCGATGTACGACGAGCTAAAATCCCATCAATGACACCTTCTAAAAATCCGAAATTTTCATAAGGACCATGAATTGTTAACACTGTTTCAAATGGACTAATTTTATCGCCATCTTTTAAAGAGTTAATCTCAAGTTCCTCAGGATTTTTAGCGAATGTTTGTAGCAATGCAATTACTTCATCCGTTCCGCAAAGAACTGCATTTTCCTTTTGGAAAAATTGCATCGTTACAACACTTTTCGGGCGAAATTCTTCGATGATTTCTCTAGTCTTTAAAAAGTAAACGGCAGAGAACCAACCTTCTCCAACACGTTCGTCAAATTTAAATGTTTTATTTGTTAGTCTATTTATTTCACCTTTTAATTTTAATTCAATTTCTTTCATGTCGCTTTACTCCCTACTTTACTATCCAACATTTTCTCTTAGTATACAGCAAAACCGTTTACTATACATTTGTTTCCTGCATAGCGGCAAATTCATCCTCAGAAATAAGGACATCTCTCGGTTTCGTTCCTCTACCTTCAGAAATAATTCCTTGCGATTCCATCTCTTCAATGAGACGTGCCGCGCGATTATAACCGATGCGGAATTTTCGCTGTACAGAAGATGTGGACGCTCCCCCTTGTTCTACAACAAATTGACATGCATCAAGGAACAATTCGTCTTCCGACTCAGCTTGTTCTGTTTTCGCTAATAAATCCTCTTGCTTAAATAAGTAATTCGGCTTCATTTGCTTTTTCACATGATCAACTGTTTTTTCAATCTCATCATCCGATACATATACACCTTGTACACGAACTGGTTTAGATGTACCGTTCCCTAAGAATAACATATCACCACGGCCAAGTAATTTCTCCGCGCCCCCAATATCAATAATCGTACGCGAATCAACTTGAGATGATACAGTAAACGCAATACGCGTTGGAATGTTTGACTTAATTAAACCTGTAATAACATCTACAGATGGACGCTGCGTCGCTACTAATAAATGAATACCACAAGCACGTGCTTTTTGCGCAATACGACAAATCGCTTCCTCAACATCACCAGGTGCTACCATCATTAAATCGGCTAACTCGTCAATGACAATAACGATATAAGGTAATGTCTCTCCTGGAATTTCTCGCTCACTTACAATCGTATTGTAGCGAGTTAAATCACGAGCACCAGCATGCGCAAACAATTCATAACGGCGTTCCATTTCCTCAACTGCCCATTTTAATGCAGCTGTCGCTGCTTTTACATCCGTAATAACAGGTGCTACAAGATGCGGAACAGAATTGTATGGTGCAAGCTCAACCATCTTCGGATCAATTAACATTAACTTCACTTCATGTGGTTTCGCTTTATATAAAATACTCGTTAAAATGGCGTTAATACACACACTTTTACCTGAACCCGTTGCACCCGCAATAAGTCCGTGCGGCATTTTTCGAATATCCGTTACAATTGGATCCCCTGAAATATCAAGTCCAAGCGCAACAGTAAGCGGTGATTCACTCTTTGTGAATACAGGACTTCTTAAAATTTCGCGAAGAAATACTGGCTTACTTTCTTTATTTGGAACTTCAATTCCAATTGCACTCTTCCCTGGAATCGGCGCTTCAATACGAATATCTTTCGCAGCTAAACTTAACTTAATATCATCACTTAAATTTGTAATTTTATTTACTTTCACACCTGGGTCTGGCTGTACTTCAAAACGAGTTACTGCTGGACCTTGTGATACATTAATAACATGTGCTCCAACATGAAAATTATTAAACGTTGTATCTAATAATTCTTTCTGCTCCTCTAACCATTCTGTATTATCTAACGCTGATTGCTGTGGAATCGACAACAGCGCTAATGGTGGAACAGTATATGTCAGTGGTGTATGCAATACATTTCGCATATCGTTCTCTCTTTGATTTACAACATATGCTTTCTCTTGTACTTCCGTACTTGAAATTGGCTTTTGTACTTGCTCTACCACTACTTGCTGCATTGGTTGCTCTTCCACTTGTGGTTCTACTACTTGCTGCACTGGGCGCTCTTCCACTTGTGGTTCTACTACCACCTGCTGCACTGGGCGTTCTTCCACTTGTGGTTCTACTACCACCTGCTGCATTGGGTTTTCTTCCACTTGTGGTTCTGCTACTACTTGCTGCACTGGGCGTTCTTCCACTTGTGGTTCCGCTACCTCTTGTTGTACTGGCTTATTCTCTACTCGTACATTAGCAGAAGGCTGCATTGCATTTGCTCTAGCTGCATGTCTTTCCATTAATCGTGTTCTATCTTGTTTCAACATAACAACATTAAATGGTACATGGCGCTTTTTCTCACGTTTTGGTTCTTCTTTTTGTACAACTGGTTGCTCTTCTGCGATTGGTGTTTCTTCTATAACTCGTTGCTCTTCTACGACTGGTGTTTCTTCTACAACTCGTTGCTCTTCTACGACTGGCGCTTCTTCTACAACTCGTTGCTCTTCTGCGACCTGTGCTTCTTCTACAACTCGTCTATTTTCCTCTGTTTCTGCAATTAAAACATTCGCAAAGCTTTGAACATCTTTCTTCGTTTGTTCATCAGCCTCAGCAACATGTATGAATTCACTCTTTTGTTCAATTGCTTCCACTTCTTCTGACTCTTCGCAATTACTTCCACTTCTTCTAACTCTTCTGCTTCCGCAATTACTTCAGCTTCTTCTGACTCTTCTGCTTCCGCAATTACTTCCACTTCTTCTGACTCTTCCGCTTCTGCAATTATTCTTCTGACTCTTCTGCTTCCGCAATTACTTCCACTTCTTCTGACTCTTCTGTTTCTGCAATTACTTCAGCTTCTTCTGACTCTTCTGCTTCCGCAATTACTTCCACTTCTTCTGACTCTTCCGTTTCTACAATTACTTCTACTTTTGACACTTCTTCTGGTATTTCCACAATGATTGTTTCTTCAAGTTTTTCTTCTGCTTTGACAATCACTGATTCTTCTGGAGCTTGCTTTTCTACTTCAATAGTAGGTTGTTTTATTTCTGTGTTACGTTTAATTTCTTCTGATAATATTGTATCCTCGTGCTCTACTTTAGAAGCTACTAATTCTTCTTGTAGATTGTTTTCGTTTAACACCACTACATCTTTTTCTAGCTTAGCACTTTCCATCTGCTCAGCTACTGTTTTATGAAGTAATTCATCCGCTGAAACTTCCTGCGGTGTACTCATTTCTTGAATCACTTTTTTTTCTTCTACTAAAGGCACTTGGCGTTCGATTTCATAACCGTTTTTCTCTAGCCATTGATCAACTACTGACTTTTCTTCCTTTTTATTCTCTTCATATTGTTGCTCTCCTTGCTGGTTAGCAGCTCTATGACTAGAAGAAGTTGGTGCTTGTCCTTCTGAGAAATCAGATAATTTATATCCTTTTTTCTCTAACCATGCATCAACGACTGATTTACCCTCTACAGATATTTCAAGGTCTTCTCTTTCCTTTACTTCCTCCTGCTTTTCTTCCTTTTTCTCTACTGAAGGACGATTATATCCATAAATTGGCGAAATCATTTCTGTTGGACGAAATGGTCTACGGTTACTCTCTTGCGAAGGTGCAGATGCCTTTTTAACGACAGACTCCCGCACCGGTTCATATTGCACTTCCGGCTCTTCATATGTAGAAACTACCTTTTCCACATACGGTCGTCTGCTTCTTTCCACCTTTATTCCTCTTTGGGCAGTAGGTTCTTCATATGTTACTCCTTGAACAGGTTGTTCTTCGAAGCGATTTACTTCGCTTTCATCCTCTTCATCGAACCCATTATCCGGTACTAAAGGAAAACGGCATTTACCTGCATTCCTACTTGCCATTTGTGCTTCTCTTGCTTCAGTGTAGTGGTTTACACGAGGAATTTTCGGCTGACTTTCAATTTGCTTTGGTACTTCTTTATTCATCGCTGTTTGTTCTTCCTCTTTGTTAAACAGCTTTTTCATCCAATCTAACATGCTTACCACTCTTTCTACTAAATAGTAACATCCTTTATTGTATCAGCATTCGGCAAAAAGTGCAGGTAAAATTAAGCATGTCATATTTATCCACAATATTCTAATTTACGAGTGTTTCATATGGAAAAACGCAGCCTTTCATGTAAGACTGCGCTTAAGCTTTACTCTTCCGATATGCATCTATACTACCCGTTACACTTTGCAATAAAGAATTTACATACTGCGGGTCAGATAATTTTTTATCTTCTTCATGGTTTGACATAAACCCAAGTTCTAATAACACACCAGGAACCTTTGCCCAATTAAATCCAGAAAGATCATCCCGAAATTTAATTCCATTTACTTTCACTTGCTGGTTCTCCCTCATTTTATTTACAATCATTTGAGAGATTTGAAGACTTTCCGCATAAATTTCTTTCGTATACGGACTTCCTTCTGCCGGCGTCAATACAGCAAATCCACTTTCGTTTGGATTTTCAGAACCATCTGCATGAAGACGTAAAAATAAATTCGCCTTATGATTATTTGCGAATGTCGCCCGTTCTTTATTACTTATATCAACGTCTTGTGATGTTCTCGTCATTAATACTTGTATCCCTTTTGCTTCAAGCTTTTCTTTTAATAAAAAAGCCATTTCTAATACAAGTACAGCCTCTCTCTTTTTCGTCACAACACCTGTTGTACCGTCTGTCACTTTATATTTTTGCGTTGTTGCCCCTGGTCCAATTGGCTCTAAATTTAAATTCGCTTTTTGTTGATGCCCTGGATCAATAACGACGAGAAACTTCTCTTGTTTTTCATTACTCTCTACTTTTTGTTCATTATTTTGCACTGGTTGCTCAATTGGCTGCACTGGCGTAGTTTCTTCTTTCTTTTCCTCAGATGATACTTCCTCTTGCTTATGTTCTACTTGCTCATTCGTTTGAATTGCTTGCAATTCTTCGTTTTTTTCTTGTTCTTGCTGTTTTTCTACCGGTGCGTCTTCTTTGGTATCTTTGTTTTTCTCTTGTATAGAAGATGTAGTTTCTTTTTTCGGCTGCTCTTGTGAACAACCGGCCATATATATTCCAATGAATGCAATCATGCTCATTATTTTTATATACTTCATACTTCTCTCCCATCACTTTGCACCAGATTCAAAGTTTTTCTTATAATTGCCCTATAATCTCATCCATATTTCCAATATAAACTGGCTGCCATTTTTCTGTACCACGTTCTGCAGTATAAACCGGATAAGCGTCATCATCTATATTTACGAAAACTGGATCGCCCATATCCGTTTCATATCCAATTGTAATCCATCCTTCTTGCCACTTTCCGTTTTCTTCACTTATTAATGAATTTTTATGTTTATCGTATCGGTAACCGATTTGTCCTTTTTCTAATTCACTTTCACTAAACACATATATTTCATAAGTACCTAGCTCAATATCTTGCTGTTTTGAAGTTTCAATTCGTTTTAGAAGTTCTGCGATTTTTATTTGTTGTTTCATACGTCTATCCCCTTCTATTTTTCTAAATTTTAACTAGTTTGTTTATAAAATACAATATAGATTTTAAGAAAAAAGGTGACATCCTTATAATATGAATGATTTTTTGAATATATCTGTCAAAACTCTCAATATATCAACAATTTTTCAAATATATCTATCGTAACTCTACATATATCAACGATTTTTCAAATATATCTATCGTAACTCTACATATATCAACGATTTTTCAAATATATCTATCGTAACTCTACATATATCAACGATTTTTTAAATATATCTATCACAACTCTCAATATATCAACGATTTTTCAAATATATCTATCGTAACTCTACATATATCAACGATTTTTCAAATATATCTATCGTAACTCTACATATATCAACGATTTTTCAAATATATCTATCGTAACTCTACATATATCAACGATTCGACACGGAATATCGACTTACCAACAAAAAATGACAAAACAAAAAGAGAGACTGTCCAAAAGGACAACCTCTCTCTTCTTATATCAATTAAAATTTAAACTCTTGTCCAACTTCAAAGCTATCTTCTAATACAAGAATACCTTTTTCTTGTGGAGCATCTGGAAGCTCTAATTCACGTGCAGAGCAGATCATTCCAGAAGAAGGAACACCGCGAAGTTCTGCTGGTTTAATTAACATACCACTTGGCATTACAGCACCAATTTTTGCAACGACAACTTTTTGTCCTGCATCAACGTTTGGTGCACCACATACTATTTGTAATGTTTCTGTACCGATTTCTACTTTACAGATGTTTAGCTTGTCAGCATTTGGATGCTTTTCTTTTTCAGCTACATAGCCTACAACAAATTTCGGAGAAAGATCTGCTTCTACTGTTTCTTCAAAGCCATTCTTCGCTAAAATTTCGTTGATTTTCTCTACAAGCTCTTTCGTTAATGTAAGGTTGCCTGTTTCTTTTACTTCTAAGTAAGAAGATGCATTAAAGATGTTGAATCCTGCTGTTACATTGCTTTCACGATCGTATACGCGTGCAACATCTCCTTTGCGATCAAAAGTACGGTTCTCTAAAGTAATATCTTGTAAGGCAACAATTAAAGTGTCACCAATTCCTTCAAGGTTGTAAAAAACGTTCACTTCGTTCATCCTTTCTCTTTTCCATCTGTCTTCTTCCGATTTTTCGCTAAAATAAAGATTGGTTCAAATTCTCCATCTTCATATACGAATGAAAGTGATGTAATCGGAACATGCCCTTCGGCAAAAAATTTCATTGTCATTTGTGCAATAATATCATAACCGATTTCGTTGACGATATCAGCAATAATTAATACATCTTGGTGAGGAACAGCAACAACCATGTCACCAGAAATCTTTTCACGCATCGATTGTAGTAACGATTCGTTTAAAATACGAGTCGCGTCATACCCATCATTTGTGTTTAAAAAGTAGAATGTATTACCCGCTACTGTGTCTTGTTTAAATTCATAACCTAATGAGCGTGCGTTGAATAATGCCATTTCACGCACTTGCTGTTCTGTAAGTTCTAATTTTTGTAATAGACGCTCATCAATTAGTCGATACGTTTTATTCGAATCTAGCGCGTAGTAAATACGTGTTTCCGCCGTATGATCCGTCATAATAAACGGATTTCCTTCTTCTGCTTGTTTCGGGAAAGAAGTAGAGCGAATAACAGGTAAAATTTTCGCTCCGCTATTTTCTTCTTTATGCATCGCAATTAGCGCTTCTTGTACGTAATAAGCAACTTCTTCAATTGCCTTTTCCTTGTTCACTTCCCATTTTGCCACAACTCCTGGAAGCGATACGTTAATACCTTTTTTGGAGTCTTTTTGTTCAATACGTAAAACTTCTTTCTCACTATCATACTGAAAGTCCCATTCTGGGCGAGATAATTTCTTTATTAACTCATCTTTCATCTTTTTACTTGTCATCTTCATCTCTTTTTTCCTCCCTTCCAAAAAAATAACCTCCCCCGCGAAGGTAGAGGTTGTTTTACAATTCAATTGGCAAATTGCCTTATTTTAAACCTTCAATGAACTCTTCGATTTGTTCTTGTGTTTTACGATCTTTGTTTACATAGCGACCAGTTTCTTCACCTTTATTGTACGCTACAAAGCTCGGAATGCCAAATACGTCTAATTTTACACATAGATCAATAAACTCATCACGATCTACATAGTAAAATGAGAAATCACTATATTTCTCTTCTACTTCTGGCATAAATGGATCTACAAAGCGGCAGTCTGGGCACCATTCTGCTGAGAACATAAAGACTACATTCTCTTCATTTTTTAACTGTTGGAATTGCTCCATGCTTTCTAATGACTTCATCTATATTTCCTCCTCTAACGGGTGCATTTTTCATGTTATAATCTTTCTTTTATACTACCATACATCGCGCACGGTGCAAGGTTTATGCTTGCTTTTTGTCATACTTATATTGCCCAACTAACAACTTAACAACGTGTACAAATAATTCCGTGCGGTCGACATAATCATCTGTAAAAATACCGATAGCACCTTCGTGACTACGAATATCTTTTCGCTGCACAAACTCTTCCATCACTTCGCTTAATTCCTTACCATCTTCAAGAGGTGCTAAAAAATCGTCTGGTAACGTAATACGCGCTCCTCCGGCCACAAATACTTTCCCATCCATTGTTGCTAGCGCGCCCCAGTTACACATAAATAAACCGTGCTCCGTTTTCATTACGCCGCCTTCTAGCCCAATACCAATTGGAGCTTCTCCTTCCTCTAGCGCTCGCTTCGCTCTATTAATCGCTCCTTGCATCGTCTCTTCATCTGAGAAAGGCTGAGCTGATACTCCTGACGGAACAGAAAGAGATGTAATTTCAGCATCTTTCCAAACCTTCTCCACAGCGCCAACCTTCGTTTTATTCTTTGATCCTACTACTACTTTCATTTCGTTCACCTCTATAAAAATTCATCATTCTATTCTAATATCCCTATCAGATACGAATTAAGCATCAACCACTACCACATATCACCAAGTCATCTATTCAGCCTAAAAAAGAAGGTTTTTTCTAGCAACATTACCGTCTTCAAAAACAAAAACAGCCTTCCTCTCACTTCCTACTTGGGGTCTTCATACATCATTCGAACACCAATTAAGCACTGACCACTCCCACTCATGGATGGGTCATCTATTCAATCTAAAAAAAGAAGGTTTTTTCTAACAACATTACCGTCTTCAAAAACAAAAACAGCCTTCCTCTCACTTCCTACTTGGAGTCTTCATACATCATTCGAACACCAATTAAGCACTGACCGCTCCCACTCATCGCTGGGTCATCTATTCAATCTAAAAAAGAAGGTTTTTTCTAACAACATTACCGTCTTCAAAAACAAAAACAGCCTTCCTCTCTTTTCCTATCCAGGGTCTTAATACACCATTCGAGCACCAATTAGGCACTGACCATTCCCACTCATGGATGGGTCATCTATTCAAGCTAAAAAAAGAAAGGCTCTTCAGCCCTTCTTCCTCTCTACGCGTTATTCTTAATTGTCTCTAACGTCGTTTTATCTGTTGTTCTTACAAGCTTCGTAATTAATTCTTTCGCCGCTGCATAATCATCAACATGTAAAATTGAAGCATGTGTATGAACGTAGCGCGCACAAACACCAATTACTGCTGATGGGATACCAGAGTTACTTGTATGTACACGGCCCGCATCTGTACCACCTTGTGAAATAAAGTATTGGTACGGAATGTTGTTTGTTTCTGCTGTATCTAAAATGAATTCGCGTATTCCTCTATGTGTTACCATCGTGCGATCGTAAATACGAAGAAGAGCACCTTTTCCTAATTGACCGAACTGTGTTTTGTCACCAGATGCATCGTTTGCTGGACTTGCATCAAGCGCATAGAAAATATCTGGTTGAATCATATTTGCAGCTGTTTGCGCTCCGCGGAGCCCTACTTCTTCTTGTACAGTAGCACCAGAATATAATGTATTTGGTAATGTTTCATCTTTTAATTCTTTTAATAATTCGATTGCAAGACCACATCCGTAACGGTTGTCCCAAGCTTTCGCCATAATTTTCTTCTCATTTGCCATCGGTGTAAACGGGCAGATTGGCACGATTTGTTGTCCTGGTTTTACACCAATCTCAATCGCATCTTCATAGCTATCTGCACCTATATCAATTAACATATTTTTTATATCCATCGGTTTTGCACGTTGCGCGTCACTTAATAAATGAGGAGGAATAGAACCAACAACCCCAATAACAGGACCATTCTTCGTCATAACTTGTACACGCTGTGCTAATAAAACTTGGCTCCACCAGCCGCCTAACGTTTGAAAACGAAGCATTCCGTTTTTCGTAATTTGCGTAACCATGAAACCTACTTCATCCATATGACCTGCTACAAGAACACGCGGGCCAGTTTCGTCCCCTTTTTTCAGACCAAATACGCTACCTAAACCGTCTTGTACAATTTCATCCGCATATTTGCTTAATTCTTGTTTCATAAAACGGCGTACATCATGTTCAAAACCTGATGCACCTTGTAATTCTGTTAACGTACGAAATAATTGTAATGTCTCTTTATTCACGAAGTCCCCTTCTTTCAAACCTTAGTAGAATACCTCTTTTATTGTAACGAAATTTTCGAAATGTTTCTAGTTTCTTCTTTTTTAGCTGTATTTGCTTTATAATTATTATCGGTACACTATTTTTATTTTATAGAATTGAGGTGAATATATGAGCTGGAAAGGTTTAGTAGCAGGTCTTGGCGTTGGGTTCGCAGCTGGTTATCTCGTTGCAAACAAAGTACAAGAACAATCCCATATTTCTTCAGAAAAAGCATTGAAAATGGTGAAACAAGCATTAAGTCATAAAGGTGAAATTACTGGCTCTTGGGTACATATGGTTCCAGAGACATTTGAAAAATATGATGTCGCATATGAAGTTTATCGCGGCGGTCTTACAACAATGTTAAATGATATACAAGAACGATTTGAATTTTTAGTTGATGCTAAAACAGGTACTGTTTTAGAGGTTATAGCAGCATAAAAAGGAGGGTTCCCATTAGGTGAACCTCTTATTTTTTAATTGTGGGTATTGATTAAAATTATATCAGCGATTTCCCAATTATATCGATTTATCAACAAAACCCGACAATAAAAAAGAGGCTGCTCCAATAAATATGATGGAACAACCTCCTATTTTTATGCTTCTATACTCGTTTTCCGTTCTATTTTTTCTACGATATGCCCTTCCTCATTCCACTTCACAGCGCGATAATATGCATCATGGTAAAACGTAAACCATGCCTCTTTTTCAGCACCATACTTCATCCACTTTTGCTTATTTTCAATCGAGGTCATCGGATAATCATCGTATGCCATTACCCATAATACATTTTGATGCGCATGCGTCGGTAAGAGATCCGCTAAGTGTAGCATCGTTTCCCCTTGACTCTCCAAAGCGATAACTGCATGTCCATCACTATGACCACCCGTACGCGCCATCTTGATTTCATCTGTAATTTCTATTTCTTGCTGGAACGTAACAACTTGATCTACAATTGGCTCCCAATTTTCCTTCCAATATGTATTACGTGATCTAATGTTTGGATTCCTCATTTCATTCCATTCTGTTTCACTTACGTAAACTTTCGCATTTGGAAATGACGGTACAAGGTGATCATCTTCCCATTTTGTTAGACCAGATGCATGATCAAAATGAAGATGTGTCATCAAGACGTAGTCGATATCTTCAGGCTTTAATCCTAATTTTTCTAATGATTCATAAACCGATGATTCTTCTGTTACACCTTGATTTCGTTTCATCTTCTCATTCAACTTACCGTTTCCTATCCCGGAATCAATGAGCATATTTCCATCTTTTGTTTGCAAAAGTAACGGATCTGTTCGTAAATAAATATGATTTGTATCATTATGTTTATATTTACGTGACCAAAGTACTTTCGGCACGACTCCAAACATTGCTCCTCCATCTAAATGTGTATTCCCGCCTTTTAACCACGTTACTTTTATATCTCCAATTTGTAACTGTTCCATTACACATCCCCCTTTTCAATTAATCTTAACATAAAATTCTGATTATTTTAGATGTAAAAAAACCTACGCATTACTGCATAGGCTCTGTACGATATTTTGCTTCAACTCGGTAAATACGATGACCTTTACTAGAGAATTTCTCTTCGTATTCAGTCATGATGTTACCTTCAAAGTCGCTGTTATGAAGATCTAAGCTTAAGTACGTTAGTAACATACCGTACTCAGCCATACTCATAAGAGAATATTCAAATAAACCTTGGTTATCTGTTTTGAAATGAATTTCTCCGCCTTCTACTAACACTTCTTCGTAATTACGTAAAAATGTTTTATACGTTAAACGACGCTTCGTATGACGTTTCTTTGGCCATGGATCTGAGAAGTTTAAATAAACGCGATCAATTTCACCTTTCGCAAAGAAAACTGTTAAATCTTCAGCATCTTTATTAATTAACTTTAAGTTTGGTAATTCTTCTTCAATTAATTTATCAAGTGCATCTACAACAACACTTGTGAATTTTTCAATTCCAATATAATTAATATGTGGATTCGCTTTCGCCATATCATACATGAAGCGGCCACGACCTGTACCTACTTCAATGTGAATTGGTTGTTCGTTTCCAAATACTTCTTTCCAGCTACCAGCGCGCTCCTCTGGGTTTCCGATTACGATATGTGAATATTCATTAATTCGATCCATTGCATACGGTTTATGTCTTAAACGCATAGATGTTTCCCTCTCTTTACATAGCTATTTTAAAGGAATAATTCCTTCTTTCTTTTTTAATCAATCTACCAAACAAAAAACCAAGTACGTACGAGCACTCGGTCCGTTTCTTTCAAGTATAAGATGTACCATTTTGATAAAAACTACATACAGCATTAAACATTCCATGACGAAACAGCTTTTTCTCTTACATTTGAAGAGAAAAACAATCGAAAGGATGATCCGTTCATGCCAATTAATCAACAACATCAATTAGAAGTGCTGAAAGATATTTTAGTCAACCACCAAAGTGATTGCTGCGGGACAGTTTCAGAATGCGAGCAATTAGAGCGCCTCATTCAATCGTTACTCGCAAACGATAATATAAGTAGTGACGCTAAAACAATGCTAAACGATGTATATTCTTATAGTCAATCGGGTAAATCTTCCTCTAATTTGGACAACCATATTTCCAATAATCAAGAACAACTTACTCAGTGGATTGCTGGAATGGACAATTTTTCTTAAGTATCATTCTGAAGCAAGTAGTTGCTGTAAATATTGATGCCAATATTCAGCTTCTGCTTGCTGTTTTTTTGTTGTATGCCATTGAATAGACAAAATCGTTTGTGCTATCACATACCATCTCATACGCCTAAGCAGCGATTCATCCATTTCAATATCATAGTAACCGAGCCACTCACTCCATTCCTGGCGCGGAATGTACCAATATAATAACATACCGAGGTCTAGAGCTGGGTCAGCAATTACAGCTCCATCCCAATCAATTAAAAACAATTCATCTTCATCCGACAATAGCCAGTTGTTATGGTTTACATCACAATGGCATACAACGAATTCATTGTATTCAATAGCTTTTAATGAATCCATTAAATATTGAAGGCCTTGCTGAATTGTTTCATCATCCCTTATATCTCCTCTTAAAACGAGTTGCAGTTGTTGTAATAACTCTTGTGCGTGAAGCGGCTGCTTCCCAAGTCTTTGAATCATCTGTACAAGCGCTTTAGAGGAGTGTATTTTCTTCAAAAGTTTCGCAACACGTTCTAGTTTCATATCCTCTGGCTCTAGCTTCTGTCCCGGAAGCCATTTTTGAGCAGAAATTACATCACCATTCGTTACCCTTCTTGTCCAAAGTAATTTTGGAACAATTCCTTCTGCTGACAATACCGCTAAAAAGGGCGATGTATTCCGCTTTAAAAATAACTTCTGTTGTCCGTTTTGCGCAATATATGCATCGCCCGTTACTCCACCAGCCGGTACAAGACTCCACTCTTTTCCTAATAATTGTTCCAACCATTCCATATTCATTACCCGTTAACAAATCCTTATCTTTTATAGTTATGAAAAGAAAAACCGCAACATTTCTACACATGTTGTGGATTCATATATTTTACTGTAAATGAAAAGAAAAATTAGCCTAAGCCAAAAATCCTCTATTTTATTTTACAAAACCTGTCATAGAATGACAACTTATCAAAATCGTCACCTTTGTCAATTCTACATTTATTACATTCTCATCGTCAAGTAGCGATTTGTCACATTATCGTCAATATATACGTGCTAATTGGAGCGAGCTTAAGTTCCTTTCCTCTAAATGAAGAAATTGGCTCTATTTTCGCTTCGTTTTCGTTTACTAACACATGCCACGTTGCTTCTTTCGGGAGTTGCACAGTTTTAGCTTCTAAACCGCTATTAAATAAGACGATAATCTCTTTCCACGGCCCAAACGTTTCTACATGCTCTAGGTGATATGCAAGTACTTCTGTAGATGTTTGTAAAAAAGTCATATGTTTTTTTATAAGGTCTGCGCTTTGTAATCGGAATGCCCCATGCTCTTTACGAATCGCAATTAAACCTTTTATATAGTTAACGGTCTCTATCTCTTTCTCTTTTTGATCCCAATCTAATTGATTGATCTCATCATTTGCATTATAACTATTTTCATTTCCTTTCTTCGTACGATAAAACTCTTGCCCTGCGTGTAAGAAAGGAATGCCTTGTGAAAGAATAACCATTGCGCTCGCTAACAGGTGACGTTTTTTCAAAATCGTTTCTGATTCTTCATTACTGCGCACTAGTTTATCCCACATCGTCATATTATCATGACATTCTACATAGTTAATGCTTTGCGCTGGCTCTAGAAACAGCCCTGTTTCTTTCATACTTAAAAGACTTCCTGCTGCAATATACTGCAAATGATTACAGTCTACATGCCCACCAAATGCAAAACCACGCTTATTTATATGAAATGTACTCCCTTTTATCCCATCACGAAATTGATCATTAAACTGCGCGATATGTGGCATTTTCTTCGCATTATTTAACGTTGCTTTTTCTTTGGCAGGAAGCGGTGTTTGTAAATCCCATCCTTCTCCTAATAACAAAGCATCTCTTTTTATGTTTCGCACTTCTTTTTCTATCATATTCATTGTATCAACATCTAAAATTCCCATTAAGTCGAATCGGAATCCATCGACATTGTATTCAGTAAGCCAATATAAAATAGACTCTACAATGAATTTCCTCATCATTTTCCGTTCAGACGCTATATCATTTCCGACTCCCGTCCCATTAGAAGGCATACCATCTTCACCATGACGAAAATAATATCCTGGAACAAGCTTTTCAAATGATGATAGCTCTCTTTCATAAACATGATTATATACAACATCTATAATCACCCTAATACCTTGTTTATGAAATGTTTCAATTAGTTGTTTGCACTCAACTATCCTGTTATACGGATCAGAGGGGTTTGTAGCATAATATCCTGTTGGTGCATTGTAATATAATGGATTATATCCCCAATTATAGGCGGACGAAGGATTCGCCTCATCTACACCACCGAAACAATATAAAGGTAATAGTTCAACATGTGTAACACCTAAATCTTTTATATGAGACAACCCTGTTAATGTCCCATTCCGTCCTGTTGTTCCCTCTTCCATCAATCCTTTATATGTTCCCTTTTGAATTACTCCACTATTTGGATGTATAGTCGCATCACGAATATGCAGTTCATACAATATGGCATCTGTCATTGATTGTAATGTTGGTAATCCCTCTCGTCTTGTTACATTCGTTTTTTCTAAATTGATAACAACACCATGTTTTCCATTTACCGTCACCGACTTTGCATAAGGATCCACAGCTTCGTTCCATATTAAATTAATACAAACAAGAAATGTATAGCGTGCTCCGTCTAAATCACCTTGTAATGTTTGAATCCAAACTCCGTTTTCTCCCCTGTACATTTCATGATCGGCATATTCTTTATTGCTCTTATAAATTCTTACTTTCGCAAGCCTTGCAGTTGGGGCCCATACTTTAAATGTCGTTTCTTCTTTTTGATAAACAGCACCTAAATCTGTACCTTCGTAATAATACTTTTCATCGAAAATTTTTGTTCGAATAACAGCACCTATTTGTAAATCAGTTTCTTCATTCCGTTCATCTCGTACTGTATAATACTTCCCCACATCTAGCGGCTCTTCTATAAAGCACTCATACTTCGTTGCATCTGGAAGCGCAATCGTATGAGCAATCGGTAAATCTTTCACATTACTTCCTTCTTGCAAACGAAATGTCCGACTTGTTCCATACGCATGTGGGAGCAAAATTGTAATTTTATTCATTTCATCTAAATAGGCATCAAATGGACGTTTTACTTTCAACATAAAAAAATCACCATCATTCTCAAAGTTAAAATAAAGTGAAACTTTAATGAGCGAGAAAATTTCTCCATCCTCACTTATTATTAGCCTTCACCAATTAGGCGAGATAAAATGAGCTGCAAATGATAAGGCTTTTCTTATCAACAAGACTCTATACAGTAACTCCATTCTTCTCTATAGTATATTCACCTGCATAAAAAACGTTTTCAACATTCTATTTTTGTAATTTTATTTCAGCAATCGATTTATACTTCGGGGTTTCTTTCACGTGGGATTCGTATAAAGTAATTGTATCTGCTTGAAATGATATTTCAGGCACTTCTTTTATACTTTCTAAACGAAACTTTTCTTCTCCTATCCATTTACGAGCAACGGTAATATGCGGGTGATATGGGCGTGTTTCTAGAGAAAATCCATTTTCTTCACAAATGGCATGTATTTGCTTTTGCAACTGAAACAAATCGTGATTCTCACTTACCTTCGCCCAAAAAATACGAGGCTGATCTTCCCTACCAAACGTTGAAAAACCTTGTAATGTGAACGATAGTTCTTTTGTTTCTGCAATTGTTTGTAATCCATTCTTTATTCCCTCTAGCTGTTCCTCCGTTGCACTCCCTAAAAATGAAAGGGTAATATGATAGTCTTCTTTATGTACCCATGAACGAAATTGTAATTCCTCTTGCATGTCCTCTTTATAGTTAGACAGCATTTCTTTTATATGATTCGGTAACGTAATTGCGACAAAATAATGCAGTTCCATGTACATCTTCTCCTTCTTTCTATTGTTGCTTTTCTTTCTTATCTCATTCAGGTAAAAAGAAGCCGCTCTCCAAAATAGAGAGCGGACATTATTTATATATCCATTACTTCGCTAATTCATGAATTGCTTGCGCGTAAATTGCTGTTGCTTTTAATAAGTCTTCAATTTCGATATACTCATCTTTTTGATGCGCAAGTTCTTCTTTTCCAGGGAATAGCGGGCCAAATGCCACACCAGCTTTTAATGAACGAGCATAAGTACCGCCGCCGATTGCTAATAGTTCTGCTTTTTCACCTGTTTGTTCTTCATACACACGTTGTAACGTACGGATTAATACGTGATCTTTATCGACGTGATGCGGGCGAGAATTAGAATAGTCAGCCACTTCAAAACCATGCGTACCAACATATGCTTTCAACTTCACAATTGTTTCTTCAAAGTTAGTTGTAACTGGGTAACGTACGTTTAGCCCTAAGTTACCACCGTTTTCTTTCGTATAAGAAATGCGACCGACATTCACTGTTAACGGACCGCTAATTTCATCTTTATAAGCAATAGTAGCTTTTTCACCAAAAATATCACCAGTAAATGTTTCTGTTGCAAATGTCGCAAATGCAGTTGCTTTTCCATCAAGTGAAACTGTAGTTAAGAAGTTTGCTAATAATAAACCTGCATTTTCTCCTTTTTCAGGAGTAGATCCATGCGCTGAAATTCCTTCTATTTGCAACGTCACTGTATTTCCTTCTATAGTCGATTTCCCTATTTTTTTAGCAGTTTGTAAATACTCTTCATATGCTACTGTAAGTGCATTTACATCTTCTCCCGTAATAACCGCTTCTGCAAAATCAGGAACCATATTTAAACGGCGCCCTGAATCAAATGAAACAAGTTCATATGTACCTTTTTTCTCTTCACTACCATTTTGCACAACTTGTATATCAGAAATTCCTTTTTCTGCATTAATAATTGGAAAATCCGCGTCTGGCGCAAAACCGATTGTTGGCATTTCTTCGTTTTTAAAGTAGTGATCTACACATTTCCAATTGCTTTCCTCATCTGTTCCTATAATCATACGAACACGTTTGGAAAGAGGTAAGCCTAATTCTTTCACAATTTTCATCGCATAATATGCTGCCATCGTTGGGCCTTTATCGTCAATTGCACCACGTGCAAAAATCTTTCCGTCGCGAATATCTGCACTATATGCAGGAGTCGTCCAGCCATCTCCTTCTGGTACAACGTCAACGTGACAGAGAATACCTACTAATTCTTCTCCTTGCCCCATTTCAAGATGACCTGCATATCCTTCTAAATTTTTAGAAGTAAAACCTTCAGTTTCTCCTTTATGTAACATGAAAGATAAAGCTTTTTCTACACCTTCACCGAATGGTGCGCCCTCTTTCGCAGATTCTTCTTCCCATACACTTTTAATTTGTAAAAATTGTTGTGTATCACGAATTAAATCATCTTTTCGTTTCGCAACTTCTTCTGTCCAATTAATTGCTGACATCACGCATCCATCCTTCACTATATTGTTTCTTTCATCATAACAAACCGAAATCTCTTATGCCATACACGAAAACTAAATACCGAACAATTGTAATATTTCAGATATTTCTTATTAGTTTTTCTTTTGTTTTTTCAAAAAAATTTGCAGGAATTTGGCGTTTTACGTAGAATTTTATGTGTTAGTTGACTGACCATATATACAATGTCAACTACCAATATTTTTCTATATGAATATTTGTTAAATTTCTGTAAAATTTAAGTAGATTAAAGCATGAATTTTATCATGTAGAGTACAATGGTAGTAACGACCTTCTTTCCTGAATGGGGTCAAAAAAACTAGTAGAGGAGTGGTTTTCTCTTGAAACCTACAACTACTCGTATGCTAACACGCATTAAATCAATTTATATGTACATCAATGAAAACGGAACGGTAACGACGAAAGACCTTGTAGATGAGTTCGGGATCACACCGCGAACGATACAACGTGATCTAAATGTGTTGCAGTTTAATGAACTCGTGTATAGCCCTTGCCGCGGTAAGTGGACAACAACAGGAAAGAAAGTGAGAATGACCTCATAACGAAAAATAATTGTATGGTAAATAAATACATACCCCTTTCTAATAATTAGAAAGGGGTCTTTTCTGCGCCTATAAAGGTAGGTACTACTTTTCAGTATCTACTTGATATGTTTTTAACATTTCTACTTCTTCATCTGTTAGCTCTCGGTATTGTCCAAGTTCTAGTTCTTCATCTAATACTAACGGACCCATCTCTGTTCTCTTTAGGTAGACTACTTTTTTTCCTACCGCTTCAAACATACGCTTCACTTGATGGAATTTCCCTTCCGTAATCACAAGCTCAATTTCAGAAATATCATCGCTTTTCAATATTGTAAGTGCACCTGGCTTTGTTTCATAGCCATCGTCTAAAATAACACCTTTAGCAAATTCTTTTACATCCTCTTCTGTTACTACTCCTGCAACGTGTGCATAATATTTTTTCGGCACATGCTTTTTCGGAGATAATAATTGATGTGATAACTTCCCATCATTTGTTATCAATAGGAAGCCTTCCGTATCGATATCAAGTCGTCCAACTGGGAACGGATCAAAGATTGCATCTTCTAATTCTAATAAATCTATTACTGTTTCATGATTATCATCTTCCGTCGCTGAAATAACACCTTGTGGTTTATGCATCATTAAGTAAACAAATTCTTTGTATTCCACAACTTCACCGTGAATCATAACTTCTTGCTCTTCTACATTTACATGAACTTTCGCATCTTTTACTGGCGTTCCATCAATTTTCACAACGCCATCTTTCAATAATTTCTTTACTTCTTTTCTACTTCCATATCCCATATTTGCTAATAATTTATCTAATCTCACGTTTTTCACCTTCTTTATTTATCATAGAAAAGGGGACGTAATTACGCCCCTCTTGATTTCAACTTTATTTTAAATCTACTACCAAGTTTACGTTGAATTTTATCTAATGCTTCTCCACCAAATACTCTTTCAAGTACTCCTGTGCGAATTGCTAACAATCCGTAAACAAGACCGCCAATACCTGCACAAATCGCAACTGTTATAAGAGCACCAATACGGCCATCAGGCGAAATCATGAAGGATAGAATCCATTGTGATAGTTTTACAGCAACGACCATTATAAGTGTCAGTACTGCAATTTGGAATGTTCTTTTATATACAACACCGAATGAATAGTGTGCGTATTTTTTAATTTGTTGATTTGTGTACCAAACAGAAGCTAAGAAACCAACTGCTGTCGCTAGAATTGCTCCTACTGTACCGAAATAACGAATAAAGATTACGTTACATACAAATTTCAAAATAACGCCCATTATAAGCGCAATAATCGCATGCTTCTGCTGGTTAATACCTTGCAGGATTGCCGCTGTTACTGTAAATAAAGCGAATAACAACGCAACTGGTGCATACCACATTAATACTTGTCCACCTAGTGGATCTGAATCGTAAAACGCAGTATAAATTGGATATGCAAGTGAAGAAATACCGACAACTGCTGGCAATGTTAAAAACATATTTGCCTGGAATGTTTGTGTAATTTGTAATTTCAAATAGCGGTATTGTTTTTCAGTAAATGATTTTGTAATTGCTGGTACAAGCGTTAAACTAAACGCTGTTGCAAGTGATACAGGAATCATAATTAACTTATGCGTCCACATTGTGAAAATGCCGAGAGCTCGCTCTGCGATATCACCTTGACCAATCGCCTGCATAATTGAGTTAAATGTCAATGTATCAATTTGTTGATATAAAGGAATTGTTAACCCAATTACAACGTAAGGAATCGCATATGCAAATAACTCTTTAAACAATTGAACGGTGCTTACTGTTGATTCTGGTACAGTTTGTTCAATTAAATATTGATCCAAATATTTTTTACGTTTTAGCCAGTACCAAATTAACACACCGAGTGCTCCAACCGCTGAAACGAACGCAGCAAATGTCGCTACTCCAACTGCTGTTGCAACTGTACCGCCAAGTACTTTAATAACGATAAAACTACCTGCTAATAAAAAGACGATACGAATAATTTGTTCAATAATTTGTGAAACGGTAGTTGGTCCCATAGACTGGTGACCTTGGAAATAACCACGAATTAAACTCGCTGCTGGTACAACAATAAGCGCGAAACTTACAAGACGAATGATCGTCGTAACTTCTCCTACATTATTGTGTATACTTTGTTTACCAAGCATCGCTTCTGCAAACAATGGCGCCGTCATGTACAGTACTAGGAACGAAAGAACTCCTGTTACTATCATCATAACCATTCCCGAGCGGAACATTCTCCGGCTCGTTTTATAATCGCCAAGCGCATTATATTTGGAAACAAATTTTGAAACAGCAAGTGGCACACCTGCCGTTGCGATACTTAAAAAGATCGTATATGGAATGTATCCATATGTATAGAGCGTTCCGCCTTCTGTTCCTACTAATGCATGAAACGGAAAGACGTAAATCATGCCTAAGAACTTTACTAAAAATGTCCCTAGCGTAACAATAAGCGTTCCGCGCAGAAATTTCGAATCGGACATACAAAAATCCTCCTACATCTACATAAAGTGAAACTATAATTAGTTGGAGACTTCTCTCCTACTCCTTATTAGTTGAACCATTCGAGCATTTACAGGCTAACAGACTCCCTATTTACTTCTCCTAAATCTTGAGGTTTTAGTCTTATCGCCTACAAATGGCAGGATAGTGCTGAACTCTAACTTTTGTATTGTACCACAATTCTCTCATTAAGCAGTACTTCACTCTATTTTTCTTTTAAGGGAAAACATGCTATTCTTTTAGGCAGGAAATGTAGAAAATGAGGTCGATATATTATGCATTATGATGTTATTGTCATCGGCGGCGGTCCTTCTGGGCTAATGGCTGCAATTGGTGCTGCAGAAGAAGGCGCAAATGTCTTACTTCTTGATAAAGGAAATAAACTTGGGCGTAAACTTGCAATTTCTGGTGGCGGACGCTGTAACGTAACGAACCGTCTACCACTTGATGAAATTGTTAAACATATACCAGGAAACGGTCGCTTCTTATACAGCGCTTTTTCTATTTTTAATAATGAAGATATTATTACATTCTTCGAAAATCTCGGTGTTAAATTGAAAGAAGAAGACCACGGTCGCATGTTCCCTGTGTCAAACAAAGCACAATCTGTTGTAGACGCACTTTTAACACGATTAAAAGACTTAGGTGTAAAAATTCGTACAAATACGCCTGTTGAAACGATTGAATATGAAAATGGTCAAACAAAAGCAGTTATACTGCAAACAGGCGAAGTGTTAGAAACAAATCACGTCGTTATCGCTGTTGGCGGAAAATCAGTTCCTCAAACTGGATCTACTGGAGACGGATATGCTTGGGCTGAAAAAGCGGGTCATACAATCACAGAATTATTCCCAACAGAAGTACCTATCCTTTCAAACGAGCCGTTTATACGTGACCGCTCATTACAAGGTCTTGCTTTACGTGATATAAACTTAAGTGTATTAAACCCGAAAGGAAAAGCTATCATTTCTCACAAAATGGACATGCTCTTCACTCATTTCGGCCTATCTGGACCTGCTGCTCTTCGCTGTAGCCAATTCGTCGTGAAAGCACTGAAAAAGTTTAAAACGAATACAATACAAATGAGTATTGATGCATTGCCAGAGGAAAATAGTGAGCAACTATTTCAGCGCATGCTGAAACAAATGAAAGAAGATCCGAAAAAAGGAATTAAAAACGTTTTAAAAGGTTATGTTCCTGAACGTTACTTCCTATTCTTATTAGAAAAAAATGAAATTGACGGCAGCGAACAAGCTGGACAAGTTTCTCACGAAAAGATTCGTGCACTTGTGAAAGACTTTAAAGAGTTTACTGTGAATGTAAATGGTACGCAGTCAATTGAAAAAGCATTCGTTACTGGCGGCGGTGTATCCGTGAAAGAAATTAATCCGAAAGAAATGTCTTCTAAATTTACGAACGGCTTATATTTCTGCGGAGAAGTTCTTGATATTCATGGTTATACTGGTGGCTATAATATTACATCAGCCCTTGTTACTGGTAGAATTGCCGGAACGACAGCTGGAGAAAACGCGAAAATGCAGTATTAAAAAAAAGAAACAGGGATTCCTGTTTCTTTTTTTATAGGTACATGAAATTATATGAGCGATTCTGCAACTTATATCGGCGATTTCCCAAATATATCGACTTACCGACAAGAAACGACAAATATAGGCTCCACTTAACTTCCCATTGCTTTTTTGTTGCTTTATATACCTTAGTACCTTTATATTTTATATTGTTGAATATTTAAAAAAGGGTAAGGGGAAAAACAAATGAGAAAAAAAGTCATGATGTCTTTAATGTTAATGACGTTTCTTTCTGCGGTAGAAGGAACGATTGTTAGTACAGCAATCCCTCGTATAACGAGTGATTTGTCAGGCGTCGAACTTGTTAGTTGGGTATATGCAATTTATATGCTTGCAACAGCTGTTTCGACTCCAATATACGGAAAGCTCGCTGATTTATTTGGCCGTAAAAAAGTTTTACTGATCGGAGCTACAATCTTTTTAGTCGGTTCTGCACTTTGCGGAGTCGTTACATCGATGGAACAATTAATCTTCTTCCGCGCGCTTCAAGGTATCGGTGCTGGTGCTGTTATGCCAATCACAATGACGATTATTGGAGACTTATATAGCGAAGCGAAAGACCGCGCGAAAGCACAAGGTTGGATGAGTGCCGTTTGGGGTGTATCCGGTGTTATCGGACCGTTAGTAGGTGGATTTTTAGTTGATTCCCTTTCTTGGCGCTATATTTTCTTCCTAAACGTTCCATTCGGAATTATCGCTTGCTTAATGATTGCAATTTACTACAAAGAATCTATTAAACCTGCTAAGCATCATATCGATTATCTTGGTGCAACAGTCTTCTCATTAAGTACAATCGCTCTACTATATGCATTATTAACAGGTAGCAGTAAGCAAAACTGGGGAGACATGACAATTATCGGCCTATTAATCTTTGCCGCTATTTCATTTATTATTTTCTTATTCATCGAGAAGAAATCTCCGGAACCATTAATTCCGCTATCACTTTTCTCTAACCGTACATTATCTACGATAAATATATTAACTCTTATTGCTGGCGCAATGATTATTAGTATTACAATGTACCTTCCAATTTGGAGCCAAGGTGTATTAGGGAAAAACGCTACAGAAGCTGGACTTATTTTAATGCCAATTCCTGTTATGTGGACATTTGGCGCTATTTTCTCTGGTAACTTAGTAGGCAAATTAAAAACGAAACAAATCATTTTACTTGGAGCTAGCATTTTATCAGTCGCTACGTTCTTATTATTTACACTATCAACAAATTCACCATCGTTCCTTATTTATGTAGCAGTCGGATTATTCGGCTTAGGCATGGGGCTTGTGACACCGATTTACATGGTAACAATTCAAGCAGCCGTACCAGCTCATACACGCGGAACAGCTGTTGGTTTAAACACATTTATTAATACATTTAGTCAAACGTTAGGTGCTGCAATATTCGGTACAATCTTCAATACGATGATTCACGCACGTGGTATTAAAAATCTTGATCTTGTATCTGGTGGACATGGCGGTACTACAGCAAACGTAGTAACCGAATCGCAATCTGCATTAGCATCAAGCGTACACGTCATTTATATGAGCACTTTCGTATTAGCAGTATTTACATTAATTATCGCTTGGCTCTTATTAAAGCCAGCTACACAAACAAGTGAGCAACAATAAAAAGGATGACCATTTTGGTCATCCTTTTTTATTTTTCATTCTCCACAATATGTTTCAGCATGGATAATTTATTATCCCAAAAACGTTCATAATACGAGAGCCATTGTTGTAATTCTTCTAATGGTTCTGGATGCAAACGATATATCTTCTCTCTTCCGCTTTTTCTTCCACTTACTAAATTCGCTTCTGAAAGAATATGAAGGTGCTTTACAACCGCAGTACGACTCATCGGAAAATGATCCGTTATTTTGGAAATCGGTAACTCTTTGTCACTTAATAACCGTATTACTTCTCGGCGGGTTGGATCAGCAATTGCTTGAAATACATCATATTTCGCTGCTGACGAGGACACTTAGCCTTCGACAACCTTTTTCAGTTTTTCATTTACAATCGCTACCCAACCACCGCTCATTCTATCGCGAATAATAGAGCTCTTCGCATTTGCTTTCGGAAGAATTTCATCAGGATGTTTCCAGCCGCCGTGAATTAACGTAAATTCTGTTTTGTTATCTCCTAAGTCTTTCAAATCAAATGAAACAACCCAGCCATCTGTATCCCATGAGAAAGATAAATGGTTTGGTTCATCAATTTCTAATACTTTACATGGTGATGGCCCAAATGGTGATTGCACATGAAATTCATGTCCTACCTCTAATACAAAATCATTTGGCATAAACCATGACGCAATCCCTTCTGCAGTTGATACTACACTCCATACCTTTTGAATAGACGCGTTAAAAACGATTGTTTGTTTAATATCATTTAATGTATTTTGTTGTTCCATTTTCATTCTCCTTTACTCGGCGTTATAACATAACACCTTTTGGTTATACTTTGATAATATAACACCTTTTAGTTTCATGTCAACGCTAATCCTTTTACTGTTGAGAAATTCTCAACATTTTTTCAACAGGACAAACACCCTCTTAGCATTTCCTCATAATATACTCACAAAGGCAATACAAAATAAAAACTTCTCTCAACATGAAACTCCATCATTCATATTGAAAGAAGCGCCTTACTTATATCATGCGTACTTCGTCTCTCCTCCTTCCCTCAAGGGACAATACGCGAGATATGACAAAGTCAGAAGGAATATGCCCACCATTTGAGTAGGTAGTTATTTCTCTTCTCCTCAACATTTCCTCAGGAGCGAAATGACTACCGACTCACTTTTTTCAAACAAAAATAAAAAGGGGATGAAAGCGATGTTCTATTGCATTAACTGCTCTGATATTCATCATGAAAAACATCCAAATGATAAAGTATTCAAAAACGGTTTTTATATTGATCCATTTTTAGGTGATCGTTATCACCTTGGTATGTGTAAAGATGCCCAAAACCATGAAACAGGGGAGCCTCTTTTAACGACAAAGAAATTAGGCACAACCCAATCTATTATGAACGTATTACCGACACATGTTGTCCCAACATAAAACATAAAAAAGAGCTGGGTGAGCCAGCTCTTTTTTATGCTTTATAAACGATCATTGCTGAAAAACAATAAATTTGGTTTTCATCGTCGTTAATAGAAACACCAACTTGATACTTAATATCTACAAAGTTGCTATCATCAATCTTTTTCAAAAACACATTCACAGCGTCTTCTAAGTCTTTTTCGTGACTTTCATCAAAAACTTTCACACGAATCATGTTAACACCATCCTAGATCGCAGCCCTCCGCCGCTTGATTATTGCCACGGTGCGTATCTATGATGCGATAAAACTTTCCATTCTCATATATATATCCGTCTTCTAACACATATTTTTTATCTTCAGTATAGACATAAAACTTACCTATCATAAATTTACTCGTATATAATTCCAAATAATTTGGTCTAAATTTAGCTACAACTTTATTTGTAATATCAATTTTTATTGTGCGCCCCACCTTCTCTCCCTCCTTTGCAAAGAACGGATTTAGGTATATTGTATTAGCGCTTTTACATTTTATGCTTAAAAATAAGTGGATATGCCTTCTTTCTTCACCTGTACTATTTTTCTAAAAAAATCACTATAAATAAAACCCGAAAAAATACAAAAAAAGCACTTTATCTTATTGACTCGAATATAAATATTATGTTATTATATAAAATTTGACATTTTTACATACGTATGTTATCATTAAAAGTGGTTACCACATATGGAGGTGGATGATTTGTTTCAAATTGGTGATAAAATCGTTTATCCAATGCACGGTGCAGGAATCATCGAAGCAATTGAAGAGAAAGAAATATTAGGTACTTCACGTCAATATTGTGTGATACGCATCATTAGTAAAGATATGCAAGTAATGCTTCCGATGGATCAATTAAAAAAATCAGGTATTCGTTATATCGTTGATCGAGGTACGTTAGATGATATACTTCTTGAATTTCAAAACGGGGAGTCAGACACATCACTCTCATGGAAACAAAGATATACAATGAATATGGAAAAAATGAAAAACGGCAATTTACAAGATAGCGCAGAAGTTGTTCGGGATTTACTTCGCCGCAATAAAGAGAGAACTTTAAATGCGAGTGAAAAACAAATGCTAGATAACGCCCGAAAAATGATGATCAGTGAAGTTGCACTCGTACAAAATGTTTCTGAACATCAAGCAACAGAATTTCTTCAAGATACAATTAATCACTAAATTTAAAATAGCTGGCCGCTATTTTTTTTTGTAAAAAAAGGACGAAGAGTTTTATCTCTTCGTCCTTTTATATTACCCACGCCCAGCTTGAAACGATGGATATAACGTCATTCCACCATCTGCAAATAGCGTAATTCCGGTTACGTAACTCGCCTCTGATGAAGCAAGCCAAGTTGCTACTGCTGCGATTTCTTCAGGTTTTCCAATGTAGCCCATAGGTATCATACTTTCTACGTCAGCACGTTTTTTAGGATTAGCAAACTTTTCTGCATTGATTGGCGTATTAATTGCACCTGGTCCTATATTATTTACTCGAATACCTTTTGGCGCATACTCTAGCGCTAACGTTTCTGTCATCAGTTTAATGCCACCCTTACTTGCTGCATAGTGCACAAATAGTGGCCACGGAATTTTCTCATGAACACTAGACATATTAATGACTGACCCTTTAATATCATGTTCTACAAAATATTTAATCGCTTCACGACTTCCTAAAAAAGCACCTGTTAAATTTGTATTAATTACCCTATTCCAATCTTCAAGCGGCATTTCATGCGACGGTACCGCGTTTTCTATCCCTGCATTATTAATCATAACGTCAAGCGTACCAAACTCTTTCACAGCAGATTGAATGAGATTCACAATATCCGATTCGACGGTTACATCACCTTTTACAGCAATCGCTTCGCCGCCTACCTTTTTAATTTCTTCTAACACATCATTCGCTTCTGATTCTCGTGAGCGATAATTAATAACCACTTTCGCTTTTTCCTTAGCAAACCTCACTCCCATCGCTCTTCCAAGACCAGTTGCTGATCCTGTAATAACGACAACTTTCCCTGCTAAATCACTATACATTTCCATACCTCCTTTAACTTTTGGCTATACCTAACATAATTCCGGCTGCGATAATAAAAACAATACCGACAACGATACCCGTTAATTGACGTTTCGTTTTCTTTTCACCTAATATAAGGATCCCACCAAGCGTGGAAATAATAATTCCCATTTGCGATAGCGAGAAACTTGTTGCTACTCCAACACGCGGCTGCGAAATGAATAAAAACATATTTCCAGCTGCCCAAATTAATCCTGGAATAATATTTCGAATTGCATATTTATTAAATGGATGATGTTTAAAGGTAAGCAAAATCCCACCTAACACCATACCAACTGCTTGTGGCAACAAAGCTGACCAACCATCTACGTTAAATAGTCTAATCACTACTACGTAAACTAAATAGCCGACTGTTGAAATTAATAAAATTACGATACCTCTTTTAAAGTTTGCTGCTTGCTCTGCATTCTTTTCTTCTTCACTTTGAAGCGATGTTAAAATAACACCGATAATAATACAAACGAGCGCTAAAATCCCAAGGACGACCGATATTGTCGTGGACCATTCATGAAATACGATAACGCCAAATAAAGTCGTCGCGACTAATTGAAGTCCTGTTGAAATTGGCATCGTCCTCGAAACACCCATTAAATCAATACTTTTCAATTGATTTGCCTGACCAAGCGCCCAAAATAAACCTGACACAACTCCAACTCCGATAACGGTAGGTGTTAATACTGGCTTCATAAAAATATAAACAACAATTGAGAAAATAAGTGCTCCAAACGTTGTTCCGAGCGTTTGACTATACGGTCCCCCGCCCAGTTTTACATTAAATAGCACAATACTTCCCCAAAATATAGCTGGTAAAATCGCTAAAAATATATCCATCACTCATTACCTTTCTTTACTAAATGCATAGGTTATCACTCTAAGTCATTAGAGTGAGCTTTTATTTTTTCTTTTTCCCGTTCACAAACTTTTTCTGCAATAGCGTCAGAAACATTCTTTTCTCGCTCCACTTTCTTTATCTTTACGTGATCTAAATGGTCTTCCAAAGTAAGCGTAACTTTATCGTTCGGGGGATTATGCGCTCCTTGAAATGTAAGAAATTGTAGCTTCACTTCATACCTAGGAACAAATTCATCTTTCTTGCCGAGACGCTTTATATTTATGACTGAAGCACATTCATATTGATCTTCTGTCACTTGTCTAATAACTGAATAGTACCTATTTGATAATGCACTCTCTAAAAGCTGTTCTCTTGATTCTTTCGCGAAAGAATCACTTGGAGAAGAGAAAAAAGACGCACATAGCATTGTCATAACTACACATATTTTTTTCATAATTCCCTCCTTGTTCTATAGATTAGTGTTCTCAAAACTGCCATAAAAAAACGACTTTCCCTATATAGGAAAGTCGTTTTAATGAATCCAATATTAACCACCGCTCACTGGTGGGATTAGTGCAACAACATCACCAGATTGGACCTTGTCATCTTCATTTGCATATTCTTCATTAATCGCAACCATAATTGGCTCTGAAACTGGTACATTATATTCGTTCGCAACAACATCTTTTAACTGTGCAACCGTAATATTTTCTTTCTCTATTTGTAATTCACTTGTCCCTGCTTCTTCTTGCAAGTGCGCAAATAACAATACTCGAATCATACTTATAGCTCCTTCCCAGGCTCTCCCGCCGGATATGGTGTTTTTTCTAATTGATCACCAATCCATGAGTCACCATCTTCCCAAAACTCCTTTTTCCAAATCGGAACAATTTGTTTTATGCGTTCCATAATATATTCGTTCGCTTCATAAGCCGCTTTACGGTGTGGTGTTGAAACAGCAACAACAACCGCTATATCAGAAATTTGCAACGTACCGATGCGATGTGTAATCGCAACATATGTACCCGGCCATTTCTCTTTCACTTCCAGGCCGATTTTCTCTAGCATCTTTTCTGCCATCGTTTTATAAGCGACATATTCTAAGTATAATGTACGACGCCCTTTCGTAAACTCTCTAACCGTTCCAATAAATGTTGTAACAGCACCGCATTCACGTCGAATTACTTTCTTCGTTACCTCTTCAATCGAGATTTCTGTATCAATTACTTCATAATATGTATTTGTCATTTCGCACTCCTAACCGTTTGTAAAAACCAGTCTATGTACAACTCTTCTTCTGTTATATGAAATACTTTATATTCTTCTCGTATATTTACTGGGACATCATACCACGTAATAACCGTCACTATATTTTCTACTTTATGTAAAAGCTCAGCATCTTCCGCAGAACGAAGTAACACTACTTTCGGGTAGTTCTCTTTTTTATAGCCCTCTATTAAAATTGTATCCACTTTAAAAAACTCATATAAGCGAATAATTTCTTGCAAGGACCATTTCTTTCTTAGTGAAGAAAGTGAAAGTAATCCAGCACCTTCTACACTACTTACGACAGCACCAGCTTTACGGTGTCTTTCGCTATCTTTTTGCGCTACTTCTGGAAAACCTCCGTGCCCGTGATGTTTAATTGTAGCAACTTTCATTTCGCTTTCGGCTAATGCATGCACAATTTTCTCTACAAGTGTCGTTTTTCCGCTATTTTGATACCCTACTATTTGTAAGATTGAAGGGGCTTCGCCCATGGCCACTCACATCCCTCAGAGTGCTCTAACAATAATACGGATACTTTCATTCCGGTCTCAAATCCTCTCGTTCCTCCGGGTAACACGATAAAAGCATTCGCATCTGCAAGTGAAGATACCGCACTCGATTTATCTAAACCAACCGGCATCGCTTGTAACGCCCCATCCACAATTGTTACGTTCGCTCTTACGAAACGAGTAAATGGATTTGGCTTCGGAAAATCTTTTTGTAAAATAGCATCCGCTCTATATACGTGAGGTTCCTTCGCATACAAATACGTTTTTATAATTGGATGCACAAATAATTCAAAGCCTACATAACAAGCAGACGGATTTCCTGATAAACCAAAGAGTAACTTTCCATCAACTTCAGCTACTGTCGTTACACTTCCGGGCCTCATGGCTATCTTATTAAAGAGTACATTTGCCTGTAATCTTTCATAAATAGCTGGTAAGTAGTCATAATCTCCTACTGATACACCGCCTGTTGTAATTAAAATGTCGACCTCATCGATCGCTGATTGAACAGCTGTAAAACATGCATCTAACTCATCCGCGAGTTGACCATAATAACGAACTTTCCCGCCAGCTTTCATAATTTGAGCTGCGATCATATACGAGTTACTATTTCTAATTTTCCCCGGTTCTAACGGCTCATGTACTTCTAATAATTCACTTCCTGTCGTTACAATACCGACAACAGGCTGTTTTACAACTTTCACCGTGCTATATCCAAACGTTGCTAGTAAGGCCGCAACACCTGGATTAATTGCAACACCTTTCTTAACGAGAACTTGATTTTGTTTTATATCTTCTCCTTTAAACGACACATTGTCACCGTTATTAAAAGGGCGTTTTAACTTCATATATGTTTTCCCGTTCTTCTCAAACCCTTCTGTCAGCTCTAGCATTACGACTGCATTGCAATCTTCTGGAATAGCTGCTCCTGTCATAATGCGAATTGCTTCAAAAGCTCCTACTTCCTCTAAAAAAACGGAACCCGCCCCGATTTCTCCTATTACTTCAAATTCAACTGGATTCTCTTGAGTTGCTTCTTTCGTATCTTCTGCTCGAATGGCGAAACCATCGTAAGGGGAACGATCAAAATGAGGAACGTCATGATCTGAGACAACATCTTCCCCGAGAATTCTCCCGTAACTTTCCGTAATAGAAATTTCTTCTACTTCACCATGCTTCGCATATTTCATTACCCGTTCTACTGCCTTAGCAACTTGAATTGGAATTCGTTTTTCTACCATCGTTTCTCACCTCATATTTGCAATTTTTTTTATCTCGATTAAACTTTATATATTCAATAGAAATTACTTCAAGGAGGAATTCCATGTCTTCATTTACACATTTCAATGACCAAGGACGCGCAAAAATGGTTGATATAAGCGACAAAAAAGCAACCGTTCGAACAGCAATTGCGTGCTCTAGCATTGTCGTTACGAAAGAAATTTACGATAAAATCTCTCACAATGAAATTGGGAAAGGTGACGTATTAGCAGTTGCGCAAATCGCAGGCATTATGGCCGCGAAACGTACTTCTGATATTATCCCAATGTGCCATCCTTTATTATTAAAAGGTGTTGACGTTTCTTTCGATTGGAAACAATCAGAAGAACAATATCGTTTACTCATTGAAGTAAAAGTTAAAACAGAAGGTAGCACCGGTGTTGAAATGGAAGCTTTAACAGCTGCTTCCGCTACCGCTCTTACTGTGTATGATATGTGTAAAGCTGTCGATAAAGGTATGATTATCGGCGAAACGTACTTACTTGAAAAAACAGGTGGAAAAAGTGGAGATTATACGAGAAATTCATAATCCTCTCTCCGTTGAGCCTAAAGGGTTTCCTTTAGGTTCAACCTATATATCTTGCATATAAACTTTTCGCTACATTCATATCATTCGTCCCATGAATGAACGCCCTGCCATCTGTAAATAAAACAAAACGATATTCTTCTACCGGAAATGATAATAAATAAGGTGTCGCCTTTATCTCTACGCTTCTTTGTAAGCGTTTTTTAATTTCTTCTAAATTAAAATTCTTCCGCACACCCGGGCGAATTTGTACTGTATTCCGCCCACATAACACTTCTGTTTTCGTTTGTCCTTCAAATGTTAAACTCGGATATGTACGTAACCTTCCGCAAGATAAACAAGTATCTTTTTTCTGCCTATTCACTTTAAATGCCATCTGTTGATTATTCCAAAGATCAAACGATAACATCGTTTCACGAAGCGCACCAAAGTCTTCTACTAATATTTTCAGCGCTTCCGTAATTTGATGCGCAACTACTAATTGTACTGCCGGTTGTATAATACCAGCTGTGTCACATGTTGCACCGCTCGCTGGATGCTCCATTAAACAGCGAAAACACGGTGTTTTCCCTGGTAAAATTGTATACGTTACTCCGTAGCTTCCGACACACCCACCATATATCCACGGAATATTATACTTTTGTGAAATATCATTAATAAGAAGACGCGTTTCAAAATTATCTGTCGCATCTAATATTAAATCTACATCATTCACTAATTCTTCCATTTCTTGCACCGTTACATCCGTCACAACAGGAGTTATTTCCACCTCAGAATTAATCGCTCTTAAATGCTCTGCTGCCGCTACCGCCTTCGGTTTATACTGCTTTGCATCTTCTTCTGTATATAGTTGTTGTCTTTGTAAATTACTCCATTCTACATAATCACGGTCAGCAATCGTTACTTTTCCAACACCTGCTCTAACAATCGCTTCTGCATTTGCCGCACCGAGAGCACCAGCACCAATAATAAGCACATGCTTCTCTCTTATTTTTCTCTGTCCTTCTTCTCCAACACCAGAAAATAATATTTGTCTTGAATATCGCTCCTGCATGCGATAGCCCCCTTTCTTATCCTCCTATATAAGACATTTCGATTTTCGGACGATTTTTTGCACTTTCTTCTGTTCGTTCATCCGAATACCTATCTTTTCTATTCATCCATACATCTTGTATAACACTTAATAACTCCTCATCCGAAAGATTTCCTCTAAGAAGTTCTCTTACATCCAAACCCTCTGTCGCAAATAAGCACGTATAAAACTTTCCATCTGCCGAAATTCTCGCCCTCGTACAAGAGACACAAAATGACTCAGAAACAGATGTAATAAAACCAACTTCAACATTTGTTCCAACGTACCGATATCGCTTCGCAACTTCACCAAAGTAATGCGCTTCGGCTGGCTCAAGTGGATACATCTTATGAATCATCTCAATCAATTCTCGTTTTGTAACGACTTGATCAAAATTCCACCCATTTGTACTACCAACATCCATAAACTCAATAAACCGAAGCGTGATTCCTTGCTCTTTAAAATACGCAGCCATCGGAAGTACTTGATGATCGTTCATCCCTTTTTTTACAACCATATTTACCTTTACTTCCAGCCCCGCCTCTTTAGCTGCTATAATTCCCTTAATTACCGGTTTTGTATTAATATTTCGACCATTAATATTCTTAAATATGTCGTCATCTATTGCATCTAAACTAACATTCACTCTATGTAATCCAGCTTCTTTTAATGCCTTCGCTTGTTTCGTTAAATGTACAGCATTTGTCGTTAACCCTATATCTATTAGCCCATCAATTTTCACAAGACGTGCAATAAGTTTTGTTAAATCTTTACGAAGTAGTGGCTCACCGCCAGTAATTCTAATTTTTCGTACACCGATGTTAACAAATAATTTTGCCAAACGCTCAATTTCATCAAAGGTTAGTAAAAACTCATCTTTCAAAAAAGCATAATCTGGCCCAAATATTTCCGCTGGCATACAATATGTACATCTAAAATTGCAACGATCAATGACAGATATACGTAAATCTTGAAGTGGGCGTCCAAAAAAATCTTTAACCATCTCCTGCATCGCCACCCTCCCTTTCTGCCAAATTTCTTTCTTTTCATTCTATTATAATATATTTTCGAACTGCGATGTTTTTGCTCAAGAGAATAAAGTGAAACTTTAAATAATTAGAGGGGAGCCACTCCCCTGGTTAACGAGGTTTACTTACAAATACAAAGATAAAAAAACCTTGAAACATAAAAGTTTCAAGGTTTTCTGCTTATTAACTTAATCTAATAATAGTTAGGGTAGCCCCTGGCGTTGCTGTAGATAATGTAGCTACTGCAACTACTCCAAATAACTGTAAGCTAACAGCAGCTCCAGCAGGCAAGTTAGCGATTATTGTTGCACTAAATGAACCAGTAGCCACTGTCGGGGCATTTATCGTTCCCGCAAGCGGACTGCCATTTACAGTTATACGAGAACTTACAAGTAAACCTGCCGTTAAATTAATTGTATAGGCTATATAATAGTTTCCTGCATTCGCAACTGTAAATACAGTATTTCCACCACTAACGGTTATTCCTGGGCCAATATTTTGATTGTTCGGTAACGGTACGTTCGTACCCCCTAATAAAACGGAAATAGCGGTTCCTGATGTATTATTCGCAAACGCATACGTTGCAGTTGTACTAACTCCAGTCGCCCCGGTCGCTCCAGTGGCTCCAGCTCCGGTTGGACCTGTATCTCCAGTTGGACCTTGTGAACCGGTTGCTCCTGTAGCTCCC
>NZ_QPET01000014.1:0-105169 GCF_008368855.1 Bacillus sp. TE8-1
ACATTTAAAGTATTAAAAGATAAAACAGATGAGATTTCAAAGATGCATGACTATGTTGTAAATCCAGCGAAATTAATCGTAAAAGATGGTAAAAAATACATTGAGATGACGCTGAAAAATAGTGCGTGGATTACGAAATTCCAAACGGAAAATAAGGAACTATTCGCTGATGCGAAAGTAGTAAGCGAAGATAAAAATGCAAATACGCGAGTAGTACAGTTTGAAGTAGAAGATCTATTTAAAAAATTAAATGCAAAAGTAAAGGTAGACATCGATGAGATGAACTACCATCATTTCTACGATGTACAAATTCAATTTGATACAAATAATATCGGCGCGTTAGGAACTATTAAAGAGGAACCGAAAAATGAACCGAAAAATCCAGTGACTACACCGAAAGTAGATAATGTAAAAACAGTAGGTACTCCTGATTTTAACCGAAATGCAGATGGTCAGAAGAAAAAAGAAGATACAAAAAATGATTCAAAAAAAGAGAAAAACTCAAAAACTGCAGATACAGCACAACTTGGTTTATACATGGTGTTACTGCTAGGTTCACTTGCTTTACTAGTTCGTAAATATAGAGCAGGTAGATTGTAATTTTTGGAGTCTTGATGCATGTTCGCGTGCATCAAGACTTGTTTCATATTGTATGGAAAGGAGTGGTGATTGAGAGTGAAGAAAATTGCAAGTGTACTAATGGCTATCATTTTGTTAATGAGTATAGCCGGGTGCTCATCACCAAAAAAAGAATCAGCAAAGCAGGTAAAGAGTGAAAGTAAAGAGCACGTCGTTGCAACAACAGTGGCTGTTACTGAAATTATGGATGCGTTAGAAGTAGATTTAGTCGGCGTTCCAACAAGTTCTAAAACTTTACCGAAGCGATATAAAGGTTTACCTGAAGTTGGGAATCCAATGAGTCCAGATATGGAAAAGGTAAAGTCATTAAAGCCTTCAGAAGTGTTATCTGTGACAACACTTGAATATGAATTAAAGCCAGTTTTTGATGGTGTGGGTATGAAAGCAAACTTTTTAGATTTAACGAGTTTGAAAAATATGCAAAGTTCTATTAGCGATTTAGGTAAGAAATATGGGCGTGAAAAACAGGCCGAAGCAGTAGTAACTAAATTAGATAAAAAGGTTGCTAGCATTCAAAAAGAAGTAAAAGGAAAGAAAGAACCGACAGTGCTTATTTTATTAGGTGTGCCGGGAAGTTATTTAGTAGCAACAGAGCATTCTTATATTGGAGATTTAGTGAAACAACTAGGTGGTAAAAATATTGTGCAAGGTGAACAAGTAGAATATTTAGCTTCTAATACAGAGTATTTAAAGAAAGCTGATCCAGATATTATTTTACGAGCAGCTCATGGTATGCCTGATGAAGTTGTAAAAATGTTTGATAAAGAATTTAAAACAAATGATATTTGGAAACACTTTGCTGCGGTTAAAAATAACCGTGTTTACGATTTAGAAGAGCGTTTATTTGGAACGACAGGTAATTTAGCAGCAATTGAAGCATTAGATGAATTGAAAAAAATGATGTATCCGTGATGCATTTTAATATAAAGGAAGAGTAGAATGAATAAAAAAACTTGGAGTTTCCTCATTGTTACTGCATTGCTTATTGTTATGACATCATTGTCAGCGATGAAAGGTAGTTTAGAAGTAGGTATTGTTGAACTTGTACAAGGGATATTTACAGGTGGAAATGAAGATGTTGAAGTCATTAAAGATTTACGTTTTCCGCGTATTATTATTGCGTTGTTCACTGGAGCGGCTCTCGCTGTTTCAGGTGTGCTTTTTCAAGCTGTTATGAAAAATCCACTCGCTGATGCTGGGGTAATCGGTATATCTTCAGGAGCAAGTTTTATGACACTCGTTATTATTACGTTGTTCCCGCAATTCTTTTTCTGGACACCTGTATTCGCCTTTTTAGGTGGTGCGCTTGCATGTTATCTCGTTTATTCGTTTTCATGGAAATCAGGATTAAGCCCGCTTCGCATTATTTTAATTGGTATTGCCATTAATGCAATGTTTACTGGATTAAATGAATCATTCGTTACGATTTGTGGATATTTTATTAAGAGTATTAAGCAAACGACGACTTCTAACATAACAATGAAGACGTGGGGCGATGTAGAAATAATGGTGACTTATGGAACGATTGGTCTTATTCTTGCTCTGTTCGTAGGAGCTTGGTGTAACTTATTATCGCTACAAGATAAGACTGCGAAAAACTTAGGCTTGCACGTGACGAGAGTTCGTCTTATTATTTCTGCCATTGCAGTACTCTTAGCGGCAGTATCAACAGCGATTGCAGGTGTTATTGCTTTTGTAGGATTACTAGTTCCGCATATTTCAAGACAATTAGTCGGTTCAGACCATAAAGTATTAATTCCATTTTCTGCTCTTGCAGGGGCGTTATTAATTTTGACGGCAGATACGATTGGAAGGTTAATTGTGCCACCTAACGAAATTCCAGCAGCAACAATTATGGCGGTTATTGGTGGTCCATTCTTAATATTTTTGCTTAGAAAGAGTGATAAAGTTCATGGAAATTAAAAATGTAACCTTTTCATACGATAACGTAACAAATCGTTTAAAGTCTGTTAGTAGTGAAATAGAAATTGGGAAAATTACAACAATCATTGGACCGAATGGATGTGGGAAATCAACATTACTTAGTGTCATGTCTAGAAACCACGCTCCTAGCAGTGGAGAAGTAATACTTGATGGGAAAGCGATTGGTGAATATAAACCGAAAGAGTTTGCTAGAAAGCTAGCGGTTGTCCATCAACAAAATGAGGCTCCAGCAGATATTACAGTGGAAAAGCTAATAAGCTTCGGGCGTATGCCATATAAAAATATATTCTCTCCGCAAACAGATGAAGATAGAGAAGCGATTGAGCGTGCACTAGTATGTACGAATTTACAAAGTAAGCGTGATAAGCCAATTTATGCTTTATCTGGTGGAGAGAGGCAGCGAGTTTGGATCGCGATGACATTAGCTCAAAATACACCAATGCTCTTCTTAGATGAACCGACCACATATTTAGATATTTACTATCAGTTAGAAATATTAGAGTTAGTGAAAGAGTTAAATGAAGTGCATGGACTAACGATTGTAATGGTATTACATGATATTAATCAAGCCATTCGTTATAGCGACCATATTATCGTTATGAAAGATGGAGAAATCATTACGAAAGGTATTCCTAATGATGTAATAACAGAAGAAATGGTTAAAGCAATATATGGTGTAGATGTCATTGTAAAGCAGGATGAAGATACCGGATTGTACATGGTACCTATGGGAATCTAAAGGCTGAGCATAATCCGTTTTGAGGTGATAATTTGAATAGTAAGAAAGGACGGAAAAAGAATTCTTTTTTTCAACGCATACTTACAATTGTGTTTTTAGGAATCTTTTTCTATTCAATTTATGAGTTGGGCGGGATTTTCATGGATTATTATGAAAATCGTAAAGTAATGGCTGAGGCACAACATATTTATAAAAGAAGTCCAATGGAAGAAAAATCAGAAGATGGAGAGGTACGTAAACAGTTTCAGGATCTCCAGAAAATTAATCCAGAGATAGTCGGATGGATTACGATGGATGATACACAAATTAATTATCCAATCGTTCAAGCAAAAGATAATGATTACTATTTATTTCGTAATTATAAAGGTGAAGATATGAGAGCGGGAAGCATTTTTATGGACCATCGTAATGATGTGAAATCTCAAAATCGAAATACGATTTTATATGGCCATCGTATGAAAGACGGTTCTATGTTTGGTAGTTTAAAAAAGATGTTGGATGAAGACTTTTTTATGTCTCATCGTAAATTATATTACGATACATTATTTGAAGGATACGACGTGGAAGTTTTTTCAGTATACACGACAACAACGGACTTTTATTACATTGAAACGGATTTTGAAAATGATGCAGCATATACATCGTTCTTAAAGGAAATTCAAGAAAAATCACTGTACAAAACGGATACGGAATTGACGGCTAATGATGAAATCGTAACACTTTCTACTTGTGATTATGCGCTTGATCCAGAGGCTGGAAGGCTAGTTGTACACGCAAAATTAGTAAAAAGAAATTAAAGAAAAAAGTATAGAATATGAGAAGTGATAGGTAACGCTTCTCATATTCTATACTTTAAAAAAGGACTGTTTTTACTGTGCTGCAGCCATTGGCATACGTACAACTTTTACATCATAGTAAGCAATTTTATTATCAAGAATATATTCTGGCATTCCGCCTTGATGTGAGTGAGCATCTTTAAATGCAGCGCTCTTTGTCCAACCTTGGAAATCTTCTTTTGCATTCCAGCGAGTGCTAATTGTTACTTCATCATAATCAACTGTATTTTGCGTTAAAAGAACTTCTAGACCTAAAAAGCCTGGCATCGTTTCAACTTTACCTACTTTATTAAAACGCTCAATTAATTTATGTCCATTTCCCTTTGTAATTTTAGCTGTATTTGTAACAATAATCATGTTTATTCCTCCTATAAATGTAGCTATATTTTCAAGAACTCATATACATTAAATGATAATGAAAATCATTATCATTGTCAATGGTAAATGTGAAATATATAAGTTTTTTTCTATTATTTTGGACAGTGAGATTTTCATTTCAAAACGTAGTAAATATGTGGCGATTAAGTGCGAGAATGAGCTAGTTGTACTAGCAAAGCAATAATATGGTATAGTGAAACGAGGCTGTTTTTTCAGTCTCGTTTTTTAAATGCTTCCTGTAGAGAAAGCATGCAAATGGAAAGGAAGTTATTATATGCGATCAGAAGTAACAGTAAAAATAAAACCTAAATTTATAAAAGAAATTAAAAGTGGATATCCGCTTATTTTAAAAGATGCGATTCAAAATTTAAATGATGTTCAGGAAGAAGGAACAATCATTAAAGTAGTAGATGAGAAGAACAACTTTGTCGGAAAAGGTTATTATGGAAAACAAAATAAAGGATATGGCTGGATTTTAACGAGAAAAGAGAGTGAACAAATTAATCAATCTTTCTTTGAAAGTAAAATCAAATCTGCCTTACATAAACGAAAGCAATTTTACAAATCAAGTGATACGACAGCATTCCGTGTGGTGAATGGTGAAGGTGATGGTCTTGGAGGACTAATTATCGATTATTATGATGGCTACTACGTAGTAAGTTGGTATAGTGAAGGGATTTACACTTTCAGAGATGAGATTATAGCCGCTCTTCAAAAAGTAGCAAACTTTAAAGGTATTTATGAGAAAAAGCGTTTTGATACGAAAGGGAAATACATTGAAGGCGATGATTTCGTAGCAGGAGAGCGCGGTGAGTTCCCGCTTATCGTAAAAGAGAATGGTGTGAACTTCGCTGTTTATTTAAATGACGGAGCGATGGTTGGCGTATTTTTAGATCAACGTAACGTGCGAAAACAAATTCGTGATAAATATGCGAAGGGAAGAACTGTGTTAAATATGTTCTCTTATACAGGTGCTTTCTCTGTATTTGCAGCGCTTGGTGGAGCGAGTAAAACGACGAGTGTCGACCTTGCAAATCGTAGTTTAAGTAAAACGATTGAGCAGTTTAGTGTAAATGAAGTTGATTATGAAGCACAAGATATTATTGTAGAAGATGTATTTCTTTACTTCAAATATGCAGCTAAGAAAAAGATGAAATTTGATATGGTCGTACTTGATCCTCCAAGCTTCGCCCGATCAAAAAAATATACATTTAGTGCAGCGAAAGATTATAAAAACTTATTAAAAGAAACAATTGCCATTACAGAAAATAACGGAATTATCGTTGCTTCTACAAATTGTAGCGCATTCGATATGAAAAAGTTTAAAGGCTTTATCGATACAGCCTTTAAAGAAATGAATGGCAAATATAAAATATTAGAAGAACATTCTTTACCAGAAGATTTCCGTACCATTGATCAATTTAAAGAAGGAGACTATTTAAAAGTAGTTTTCATCGAGAAAATTAAAGGTTAATAAAGAAAAGGAGCTCGAGTTTACTTGAGCTCCTTTTCTTATTGAACGATATTTTGTACTCTACCGACTTGTCCGTCCTGCAATCGCACTTTAATGCCATGCGGATGGGAAGGGGAGTTTGTTAAAATATCTTTTACAATGCCACGTGTTAATTTACCTGTTCGTTGATCTTGTTTTAATACAATATCAACTTCAAGACCGGGTGCGATATTAGAACGTTTTTGTCCGTTCATTTACACACCTGTACGTCTACGTTGGTTGTTTGTCTTTTTCGTTTGTTGATTTTGTAGTTTTTTTGTTTCTTGGCTTTGATTTTTTGCATTTTGACCATTTCCATTTCCTTGCTTTTTCTTAGCAAGTTGTTCACGCATTAAATCAGCTAAGCTTACTTTTTTGTTTTCTGACATGATAAGTCTCCTTTATATAAAGTTAATTATGAACAATCATAGTGAATTTCATCATATCATTGTTAAGGAAGGAAGGGAAGTTGGTTTGAAAATTCATATATTTGTTTCCAGTCTGTAGTAGTTACGATACAATTGAGTTGTTAACGTTTGTAAAAAGGGGATAGACATATGTCACATCATATTTTATTAGTTGAAGATGATCTCTCAATTCAAGAGATGGTGGAAAAGTATTTGATAAAAGAGGGCTTTCAAGTAACAATTGCGTCTGATGGAGAAGAAGGCGTGAACACATATTTAAAAGGTTCATTTGATTTGATTATCCTCGACATTATGATGCCGAAGCTAGATGGCTTAGAGGTTGTACGAATCATTCGAGAAAAAAGTGCTGTTCCGATTTTAATGATGTCGGCAAAAGATACAGATGTTGATAAAGCTGTTGGATTAGGACTTGGAGCAGATGATTACATTTGTAAGCCATTTTCTATGATTGAATTAGCTGCACGTGTAAAGGCAGGTATTCGAAGATCTACGAAATATTCGGCTACAGAAACAACAGAAAAGATGATTCAAATTGGTGATTTAACGATTGATCCAATTAATTTTACTGTAGAAAAAAACGGGAAGCCTCTCAAACTTACTTTAAAAGAATTTGAGATTCTAAAATTGTTTGTAAAGAATCAAAATCGTGTATTTACAAAAGCACAAATATATACACTAATTTGGAACGAAGAGTATTACGGTGACGATAACGTTATTAATGTTCATATGAGAAGGTTGCGTGAAAAAATCGAAAGTGATCCATCTAATCCAGAATATATTAAAACGTTATGGGGTATCGGCTATAAGTTGGAAGTGATGTAATATGGTCAATTTGTTAATAAGTATTATTTTTATATTGTTATGTGTCATTTACATACAATATAAAATGAGAAAAAATAGTAGTAAAAATTTACGATACACATATGAAAAGTTAGAAAATATTGTAAATGTACAAACGGGCGAGAAGTTACTCGTTATGACAGATGATCTAGAATTGCAAAAATTATTAGTGGCAATTAATCAATTATTAGATGCAAAACAGAAAACGAATGCAGATCATGCAAAAGTAGAAATTTCGATGAGAAAAATGCTTTCAAATATTTCACATGATTTAAAGACGCCACTAACAGTTATTCTTGGATATACAGAAATGTTAAATAAGGACAAAACGATGAATAAAGAAGAACAGCAAATATTACTTGAAAAGGTGCATGTGAAAACACTAGAAGTAATGGAACTGATTCATAAGTTTTTTGATTTAGCAAAACTAGAATCTGGTGACAAGGCAATCGAGATGACAAAAGTAAATATGAATGAGGTTTGTCGTGAGAAGATTTTATCTTTTTATGATTTAGTAACATCGAAAGGTTTTCATGTTCATATTGATATACCGGAAAGAAATATATATGCACTTGGAAATGTAGAAGTATTAGGCAGGGTATTGAACAATTTAATATCAAATGCGATTACATATGGAGACGATGGAAAGACACTTGGTATGACGTTAAGAGATGATGAAACGAATGTGTATATAGACGTATGGGATACAGGAAAAGGAATTGATGAATCGCATATTGATAAAGTGTTCGAGCGTATGTACACACTTGAAGATTCAAGAAATAGATTGTACCAAGGGAGCGGTTTAGGGTTAACGATTACGAAAAGGCTTGTGGAAGCGATGGATGGAAAAATTCATCTTTCTAGTAAGCCGTATGAAAAAACAATTTTTACAGTTGCATTAAAAAAGATGCAGTTTTAGCTTGTAGAGAAGTAGATTCTACAAGCTTTTTTTTCAGCGTAAGGAATTTGTAAGAAACGGGTAAGAAAAAAGAGATTTCCGTTGTCTATTATAGAAATATAGAGTATTGCGAAAGGGGAAAGTAACATGACATATATATTAAAAACAAATCAGTTAACGAAAGTGTTTAAAGGGAAAGAAGTTATTTCCGGTGTTAACATGCATGTGAAAAAAGGAGAAATTTACGGTTTCTTAGGACCAAACGGTGCTGGTAAAACAACGATTATGAAAATGATTACAAATTTAATAAAACCGACGAGCGGTGAGATTGAAATTTTCGGTGAGAAGTTAACAGATACATCTTATGAAGTATTAAAGAGAATGGGGACAATTATTGAATACCCAATCTTTTATGATAAATTAACGGCGAAAGAAAACTTAGAATTACATTGTGAATATATGGGCTATTACGATAGAAATGAAATTGACCATGCTTTACATTTAGTGAAGCTGCAAGGTATAGATAATAAAAAAGTAAAAGATTTTTCATTAGGAATGAAACAACGACTCGGTATTGCAAGGGCAATCGTAACAAAGCCAGAATTACTCATTTTAGATGAACCCATTAACGGTTTAGATCCAATTGGTATTAAAGAATTAAGAGACTTATTTAAAATGCTCTGCAAAGAATATGGCATTACATTATTAGTTTCTAGCCATATTTTAGGTGAGATGGAATTAATGGCGGATACAATTGGTGTCATTCAAAATGGAAAACTAATAAAAGAAGTTTCAATGAAGAGTATTAACGGAAAACAAACAGAGTACATTGAAATTACTGTTCCTGATGTGAAGCGTGCAGCTTATATTTTAGAAGATAAACTTGGTATAAAAAACTACAAAATAATGAGTGGAAACATGATTCGGGTTTATGAAGTGGCGGTGACACAGCAAGCCATTTCAAAAGCACTTATTATGAACGATGTGGAAATTGAAAGTATTAATAAGAAACATAGTTCTTTAGAGGAATATTTCTTAAATGTAATGGATGGAGAAGGTATTCATGCTTAATGGACTGTGGCTGAACCTGGTAAGTGGATTTATCGTAATGCTAATAAGTGGAATTTTATATTATAGAAAACCAGAGCGGAAATGGTTGTTCATTGTACTAGTGATAGGAATGTTAAGCTTCGTTACTGCTGGAATTAGAATGTTAGCAGCGTAGAGACAGGTATATAAAGAATGGAGGCGTGGTTTATATGTTTAAATTAATGAAGCTCGAATGGAAGAAACATCAATTATCTAGTTACTTTAAAAGTGTAGCAATTTGTATTATAGCAATTTTCGCTGCAGTAAGCCTTATGGCATGGGGAATGAAAGCCGAGGGAGACGTGCTCTTCTTTGACTTCACACAGAACATGGCTTTAGTAAATATTTTTATTAGGATAACATTCATTATTTTTAGTTCAGTCATTTTATCACGTTTAGTAATTGATGAGTATAAGAACAAAACGATACAACTATCATTTATGTATCCGCTACAAAGGAAAATGCTAATGAGTGCGAAATTAACAATTGTTTTCTGTTTTTGTTTTGTGAGCACGATTATCGCGACTTTCATTATTAGCTTGCTCGTATATTTTGTGAGTCCAATGATGGGACTGATTGAAACACCTGCTACGATAGGTGAAATAATAGCTATCGTTCCAGGTACTATTATAAGTGCATTTATGATATCTGGTATAAGTTTAATTCCTTTATTTTTTGGAATGAGAAAGAAATCGACACCGACAACGATTACTTCAGCAGTAATAATTGGCTTGCTGATTAGTGGTAACTATGGTCCTGGAAACGGTCAAGTAAGTATGTTTGATTTTATAGCTATCCCAATCGTGCTCTGTTTATTAGGAATTTTCATTAGTTATCTATCGTTTCGTAAAATCGACAAGATCGATGTGGCGTGAAGCAAGCCTAAAACAACAACGAACTGGGGTATGACTGGTGAAAAAAATAATAGTAATTGCAATATTATTCATTACAATTGCTAGTGTAGTTTTTGGTATTAAGGTGTTTCAGGGGAAAGATTTTAAGAAAGAAAAGTCTTTTGAGATAAATAATATAAAAGAAATACAAGTAGACAATGAAAACTGGAATCTTGAATTTAAAAGTACAGACGCTAATAAAATAGTAATTTCCGCTCAAGGTGAACAAGCAGATAAAGAGATAGATCCCGTCAAAATAGAAAATGATGAAAATAAAATTATGGTTAAGCAAAAACAAGAGGCGAACAAATTTTTTAATGGTTTTACGTTTAGGAAGAAGAATAGTATATGTATAGCTATTCCGAAGAAAGAGATAGATAAAATTATAGTAAATAATAAATCGGGTGATGTGAAAATAAGAGATCTAGTAGTAAAAAGTATCATGACGAAAGGCAAATCTGGGGATGGAATGATTGTAGGACTATCAGCCGAGAAAGGTGAATTCATATCGCAAAGTGGAGAGTTAGTTGTAAAAGATAGTTCAGTACAAGAATTAAATATAAAGTCTACGACTGGTGATAACTATATAACAAATGTAAGTAACTCAAATATGAACATCACTTCAACATCTGGGGAAGTATTGCTGAAAGATATGACAGAAGGAAAATCATTATTTATAGAAACAAAATCAGGGGATATTGGCGTACGGTATAAAGGTGTCCCGGCATCATTGAAGCTTATGGCTAAAAGTAATTCGGCTGACGTAATAGTAGATTTAAAAGGACTTAAGAAAGATAAAAATACAGAAAAAATAAAAGTAGGAACGATTGGTGATGCAAAAAATGAAGCGAAGATTTTAAGTGAAACAGGAGTCATTTATATTGATTAAATCTTAGGAGGAAGGAGGACACTATCATGCTACATTTAATGAAGCTAGAATTGAAAAAGTTTAAGCTTGGTTGGTACGTGAAGAGAGCAATTATTGCAAATATTGTTATACTGGCATTAATGATCTTTGTGAGCATCATTGCTCAAGTAGAAGGTGATGCAGAAATAAGGAATCCAGAGACGATATTGTTAATGGCTAGCACAATAGTAAGAGCAACGTTTATTGTTTTTGGTAGTGTATTAATCGCAAGGCTAATAATTGGTGAATATAAAAATAAAACAATACTACTTATGTTTTCTTACCCTATTAATCGGAAGAAAATGATGGCTAGTAAGTTGGCTATTGCAGCAATAGTAACATTTATAACAGTTATTGTATCTAACATTTTAGTAGTAGGAGTTTTCTTTGGTATAGATAGCTATTTTTCAATTCTTCCTAATTCATTTACAGTAGATCAATTGATGCAAGAAGGAATAAAACTAGTTCCTTTGGCCATTGCAACTGCGGGGATGAGTTTAATCCCATTATATTTCGGAATGCGTAAACGTTCCGTGCCAACTACAATTGTTTCATCTCTTATCGTTGTCACAATTGCAATGAATGGCAACCCAGAGTTTTCTACAGCAACTTTTCTTCCCCTTCAACTAGCACTCGCAGCAATTGGAGTTGTGATTGCGTATTACGGCATTAAAAATATAGAGAAGGAAGATATAGCAGTATGATAAGAATACGTAAAAGGAGTTGGTGTTATACTAACTCCTTTTTTGTATATATATGCTTCGTTACTACTCTGTAAATTTAGAGTGTTTACTTAAATAATCTTGTACTCCTGGAGAAATGTTAAAGTTATTTGGACTTTTATATTCGATAGTAAACTCTCCGTCGGTACTTGTTTTAAAGGAGATCGCATAGCTATTCATTTTAGCATCGTAAGAAGTATTTTTGACTGCCGCATCTAAATCGAAGTATTTTGTAATATATTCTTTTGATTCCGTAATTGCTGTTTGTTTTCCCCAAGGGGTACCATAATAGGTGAAATAAAGAGATATACTAATAACTCCAATAATAGAAGGTAGTAAAATAGTTCCCATAGCTATTTTTTTATTTTTTGTATTCAATTTGGTTACCCCTCTTCGTAATATGTATTCATTTTAACCTATATATTCCATAAAACAACCATTTAGAAAAAATAGTTTCACATGAAACAAGTTACAGAAAAAGACAAGATGTGTAAACACCTTGTCTTTTTTGTCGTTACATTTTAGGAGCTTCCATTCCAGCCGCAGCCCATTCTTCTTTTGCGGGGCCATATACGCCAGGAACTGTTAAGCCGGCTTGTCGCATTAAAACCGTCATTTGCCCGCGGTGATGATTTTGATGATTAATAAGTGTCATTAAAAATATAGAATTCGGCATAGGGCGACCAAAGAAGTCATTAATAGTTGCTAAATCTTTATTAGTCCATTCGCTTTGAAGTGCTTCAACAAAAGCCGCATTCACTTTACGGTACTCATCTGCAATTGTTTTTGCAGAAGTTTGAACAGGATAATCTTTCGTTTCTCCTTCAAACTTTAGCCCTGTGCCAGATAGTATAACAGGAATTGCCGTCACGATATGCCAAGCGACTCTTCCTAACGTCCAATGTCCAGGTGCAATTTCTTGTGATAAAGATGCATCGGTTAATGAATCAAGCATTTTCTGAGTAGACTCTGCTTCGTATGTCCATGATTGCAAGAAGCCGTCAATGGTTTGGTACATAGTTATCCCTCCTATTTTTGTTCATAGATTAAATTCGTGAGAGATAATATAATCCCTGTTCCACAAGAAATAATTAATTAAGCATTGCTACAATATGAAAACAATTAGAAAATATTTGTAAAAGTGTCAGGAAACGAATGTGCTCATTCGTATATATAATGAATAAAGAATGGGATAAAGAGTGGTGATAAGGGTGAAGGATATAGAAATAGTAGAAGGTCTTCGAAAACAAGATATGTTAGCATTACATACAGCAATTGATCGATATGGAGATTTAATTTATAAGGTAGTTCATAGTATTTTAGATACGGCACAGAGTAAGGTGTTAACGGTTGTATGTGTTTTTATGGATCGTTATTATAATGAAGTTGATTTAAAAGTATGTGTATGGAATGAAGTAGCTTATATGAAAACAATATTAGACCGTAAAGGTGGAAGTGAGTTTCTGCATATAAAGTATAAAAATGATAAGGAATACGTATTATTGGGAAATGCTGATGATTACAGAGAGTTATTTCAAATAGTAGGTAGGTTGAAAATAGCGAATGGAATAGAATTGAGATTACAAGATAAGAAATTAAAGAGAAAGTTAACTTTAAAACGAAGTGTGTTCAATATAATCATGTATTCACTTGTTATATATATTATGTACAAAGCCTATATTAATTTTATGCCATAATAGGAAAAGACGGCTTCACATATATGAAGCCGTCTTTTAATTAACTTTCTTCCCACTCTTCCTCATCAACCATAAGAAATAAGGTGCTCCAAGTACAGCAACGACAAGGCCAGAAGGAATTTCTTTCGGATATGCGATTGTACGTCCAAGTAAGTCAGCAACAGAAAGAAGAATTGCTCCAAACAGTGCTGAGCAAACGAATAGTCTTTGATGGTTCATACCAACAACAATTCTTGCTAAGTGAGGTGCGACAAGGCCTAAAAAGGCAATTGTACCGACAGCAGCGATATTTACTGATGCAAGTAGTGTCGCTAGCACAATTAGAGCAAGACGTGTTTTATTTACTGGTTGCCCAAGTCCAGTTGCTAAATCGTCTCCCAGTACGAGAACGTCAAGTTGTTTTATTAAGAAAAAGATAATGAATACAAGAATTAGAGATGGATATAGAATGATATTTTCTAAGTGATTCCACCCTCTTGCATACGTACTGCCAGATAACCATGTTAAAGCAGCGGCAACATTCAAATTGGCTCTAACGATAAAGATTTGAATAATTGCTGAGCCAAGCGCAGAAATACCAATCCCTATTAAAGCGAGAGCTGTTGGACTAAATCCTGATTTCCAAGAGAAGAAGAGGACAATTCCAACTGCAAGTAGTCCGCCAATAAATGCACCAATTGGTAGGAAGAAACCAGGAAGTGCAGGGAAGACATACATAATCGTTAAAGCACCGACACCAGCTCCCGATGAAATACCAATAATAGAAGGATCGGCAAGTGGGTTTCGTAATATACTTTGGAAAACAAGCCCACTTATTGCAAGGCATGCGCCAGCAATAGCAGCAACGAGCATTCTTGGTAAACGAAGATTCATCATCATATTTTTGTCAAATTGTGTTAATTGACCTGATATAACATTAGTAATGCTTTCGATATAAGCGTTACTACCGATTGTAACACCAAGAGCAATCGTCACAATACAAAGTGTGATAGATATAATGATTACCTTTTTATAAGAGTAATAGCGGGAACTAGCTCCAGCTGCATTCGCACCGTTATCATTCATATATTGTTTCGACTTCATCATTCGATACACTAAGTAAATAAGCCAAGGAGATCCAATCATTGCTGTGACTGCCCCAACAGGAAGTTCTGCACCGGTTGGATCTATTAATCTACCGACAACATCTGCTCCAAGCAATAATACTGCCCTCCATAAGAAAGAAGAGAGAAGAAGAGTAAAGTGTTGACGGTATCCGATAAGGCGCATTAAATGAGGTGCAACTAAGCCGACAAAGCCAATTGGTCCAACAACAGTAACAATTACTGCTGTTAAAAAGATTGCAGCAATGAAGGCGATAAGACGTGTTACTGCTGTTTTTTCACCAAGAGAAATAGCAACATCATCACCAAGTAAGAGAATGTTGAGTTTACGAGACATAAATAGTAAAACTAGGAAAGAAATAATGATAAATGGAAAAGCAAATTGAACGCCATCCCAGTTATTTTGAATAAGAGAGCCAGCTCCCCATAAAAATAAACCAGCTGTTTCATTTTCATAGAAAAGCTGCATCGTTCCGGTAAAGGCAGAGAGCATTAATGTAACGACCATACCAGCTAATGCCATTCTAAGTGGGGTTCCCTTTTTTCCACCAGAAATACGGTATACAAATAAAGCAGTAATAGCACCACCGATAAATGTGAACAGAAGAGAATTAATTTGTAAATCTTTCGGTAAGAAAATTGTAGCCGCTACTAGAAAGAAATATGCGCCAGAGTGAATACCCATTGTACTGGATTCAGCAAGTGGATTTTTCGTTAACGTTTGTAAAATAACCCCTGATGCAGCAAGAGCGCCTCCAGCTAAAATGGCAATTACAGCTCTAGGTAATCGAAGCATGATTAAAGTTTGATGTTCTAGCGATTGGTTCGGTGAGATAAGAGCATCAATAATCATACTATAGGAAATGTTTGCTTGACCTTGTCCGATATGAATAAAGAAAAGGAGGAGCAAGAGAGCTGCTCCTCCTCCGAATACAAGACTTGCTCGAAGTGTATGTTTTAGGCTATTCATCGTGTAATCACTTCTTCGCTGTCATTACATCTGCTACTTGTGTTGCTAAAGATGTTGCAGACTCAGGACCACCGAAAATCCAAGTGTCGCCTTTTAATTTATACATTTTGTTTTCTTTTTTGAACTTTAATTCTTCCCAAGCAGGGTTGCCTTTTAGTTGCGTGTCAAAAATGTTATCTTCATCCGCTACAATGTAAATGAAGTTTGAATCTTGTACACTTTGTAATGATTCTACAGTTGTTTGTTTGAAACCATCTGGCTCAGATTTTCCTGCTTCAAAAGTATTTGTTAAACCTAATTTTTTTGTAACTTGTAAAGCTAAAGAATTGTCAGTTAAGATACGGAATGTTGGTACGTTTTTAGCAGTAAATGCTTGTGCCATTGCGATGTTTTTATCTTTTAAGTCTGCTTTCTCAATTTTTGCTTTTGCATCAGCGAATGCTTTATCCATATCAGCTAATACTTTTTTACCTTCTTCTTCTTTTCCAATTGCTTTTGCAATTTGTTTAAATGTTTCTGTCATTTCAGCAAAGTGATCGTTATTACTTGTTGATGGATCAAACATAACTGTTGGTGCAATTTGCTCTAATTCATTTTTAATTGCTTTACCACGGAATGAAGCTGTGATAATTAAGTCTGGCTTTAAACGGCTAATTTCTTCTAAGTTTGGTTGTTGACGTGTCCCTACATCTACAACATCTTTACTCGGTTTTGTTTTTGTATTTACCCATTTATTATAATTCTTAATGTCTGCCATCCCTACTGGCTGAACACCAAGTGCTAATAAGTCTTCAGAATATACCCACTCAAGTACAACTACTTTTTTTGCTGGTTTATCTAACTTCGTTTCCCCTTCAGCGTGTTTAATTGTTATAGCTTGATTTTTATTGTCCGCTTTTGTTTCTTTTTTCTCCTCTTTTTGCTGTCCGCATCCAACAGCGAATAGAAGAACTACTATGAAAATACTGAGAATTTTCTGCATCTTCTGCCCCCAAATTAAGTGTTTTTTGTAACTAGTACCATAAGTGAAAATGGTTATCAATTACAACACCCAAATCATACTATGAGGGTATTTTAAGTGTCAATATATTTTTAAAATTTTGACGAAAAATAACGAATTATACGGATTTTTATATATTATAGTCGCTATTTATGAAGAATAAGCCTCTTTACTAAAAATATTGGCGAATGTGGAAAGTTTAAATGGGAAAGTGGCTGTGTACGATAGTGTAATGTGTATTGTTAATAGTCTGTGGAGATAAGGCGAAAGTACAAGCAAAAGGAGAGTGAATCGCATGTAATAATTACTAGAATGTATGGAGGAAATCTGTGTTTTATCCCCGACTAGGCAAAGTATTTCTTTGTTATTTAGATAGGTGTTTTTTAAGTCGGTGATTGCGCTAAAAAGATCGAATGTAAAGGAAGTGATCAACATGTCTTCATGGAGCAATAACGTAAATGGATATTGTGGGTGTAATAATCAAAATGGTGTACATGTTGATTCATGCTGTTTTAGTTGCGATGGGACAGTTCCTAAGGTTGGTCCAACCGGTCCGACGGGGGCAACAGGAGCAACAGGAGCAACAGGAGCAACAGGCCCAACAGGAGCAACGGGTTCAACGGGGGCAACAGGGGTAACAGGCGACACAGGCCCAACAGGAGCAACAGGCCCAACAGGAATAACAGGGGCAACAGGAATAACAGGGGCAACGGGTCCAACGGGGGCGACAGGAGTAACGGGAGCAACAGGCTCAACCGGGGCTACAGGTACAAGTATCACGGCGACATATGCATTTGCAAATAATACGTCGGGAACAGCGATATCGGTAGTTCTTGGTGGAACGAATGTCCCGCTTCCGAATAATCAAAATATCGGTCCAGGTATTACGGTTTCCGGGGGAAATACAGTATTTACGGTTGCAAATGCTGGAAATTATTATATTTCATATTCGATTAATATAACGGCTTCATTATTAGTTAGTTCACGGATTACAATCAATGGAGCACCACTTGCCGGAACAATCAATTCTCCTGCTGTAGCGACCACATCATTTAGCGCAACAATCATTACAACTCTTGCAGCAGGAGATGCTATTAGCTTGCAATTATTTGGTTTGTTAGCTGTCGCAACATTATCAACAACTACTCCAGGAGCAGTGTTAACGATAATAAGATTGAGCTAAGCCATAACTCTCTTACTCTTTTAAGATTAAGAGAGTTTCTACATATAATAAGAAGTTAATGAAGTAAAGCATAGTTATATAAAAGTCAGAATATTATGATTGTAACGTTATGGTGACTATAATATAATGAAAATAACCATCATGAATGAACATTCATTTATTTTTTATATATTTGAAGGGGGAATGAAGGTGGAAAAACCATGGTTGAAAAGTTATCCAGAGGAAATTCCTAGTACGATTTCTTATGATATTCAGCCGCTTCATAGATATGTAGAACAGATGGCATCTCGCTACCCAGAAAAGAAAGCGCTTCACTTTTTAGGGAAGGATATTACGTTTTCGGACTTCCATGATAAGGTGAAGAGGTTTGCAAATTATCTTCAAAAGCTCGGTGTGGAAAAGGGTGATCGAGTTGCTATTATGTTGCCGAATTGTCCGCAAGCTGTAATTGGTTATTACGGCACATTACTTGCGGGAGGTATCGTAGTACAAACAAACCCACTGTATACAGAAAGAGAATTAGAATATCAGCTTCATGACTCGGGAGCAAAAGTAATTCTTTGTCTCGATTTAGTGTTTCCAAGAGTAACGAATGTTCAATCTGCTACAAAAATTGAGCATATTATCGTAACTCGTATTGCGGACTTTTTACCATTCCCTAAAAATCTATTGTATCCATTTGTGCAGAAAAAACAGTCAAATTTAGTTGTGAAAGTATCAGAGAGTGAAACGATTCATCTTTGGAATTCAGTAGAAAAAGAAGTGAATACGGATGTTGAGGTGCCTTGTGATCCTGAAAATGATCTAGCTCTTTTACAGTACACAGGAGGAACAACCGGATTTCCGAAAGGAGTTATGTTAACGCATAAAAACCTCGTCTCTAACACGTTAATGGGAGTTCAATGGTTATATAATTGCAAAGAAGGAGAAGAAGTCGTTCTTGGGGTTCTTCCATTTTTCCACGTGTACGGTATGACGGCTGTTATGAATTTGAGTGTTATGCAAGGATACAAAATGGTCCTTATTCCAAAGTTTGATATGAAAATGGTTTTTGAAGCGATTAAGAAGCATAAAGTGACACTATTTCCAGGGGCACCAACTATTTATATCGCTCTTTTAAATAGCCCACTTTTAAAAGAATACGATATTTCTTCTATTCGTGCTTGTATTAGTGGGTCAGCACCACTACCAGTAGAAGTACAGGAAAAGTTCGAAACAGTTACAGGTGGTAAACTAGTAGAGGGATATGGTTTAACAGAATCCTCTCCGGTTACACATAGTAATTTTTTATGGGAAAAGCGGGTGCCAGGTAGCATTGGAGTTCCGTGGCCAGATACAGAAGCAATCATTATGTCACTTGAAACTGGTGAGGCATTACCGCCAGGAGAAATAGGGGAAATTGTAGTGAAAGGTCCTCAAATTATGAAAGGATACTGGAATAAGCCAGAGGAAACAGCGGCTGTATTGCAAGATGGCTGGCTCCATACAGGGGATGTTGGCTACATGGATGAAGATGGATTCTTCTATGTAAAAGATCGCAAGAAAGATATGATTGTCGCGAGTGGATTTAATGTGTATCCTCGTGAAGTTGAAGAAGTATTATATGAGCATGAAAAAGTGCAAGAAGTAGTGACAATTGGAGTTCCAGATCCGTACCGAGGAGAGACAGTTAAAGCATTTGTTGTGTTAAAAGAAGGTACGGAGTGCTCTGAGGAAGAATTAAATCAGTTTGCACGTAAATATTTAGCGGCTTATAAAGTGCCGAAAGTATATGAGTTTAGAGATGAATTGCCAAAAACGACAGTAGGGAAAATTTTACGCCGTGTTCTAATAGATGAAGAGAAGAGAAAGAATGAGGATGAGCAAACGGGCTAAGGCCCTTTCTTTTTGAAAAAATAGGATTGACACTTTTCTAAATAGTCAGTATTATAAGAATATGAATGACTATTCATTCAGTCATCTTCTTGAAGGGGACAGTAAAGTGAAGAAAAATAGACCGAAATACAATCAAATTATTGATGCGGCAGTCATTGTGATTGCGGAGAATGGGTACCACCAAGCGCAAGTTTCTAAAATCGCAAAGCAAGCTGGGGTAGCTGATGGCACGATTTATTTATATTTTAAAAATAAAGAAGATATATTAATATCCTTATTCCAAGAGAAGATGGGAGAATTTGTCGAAACAATTCGTCAAAAAACAGCAGGAATTGAAAGCGCTGTATCGAAGTTATTCATGTTGGTAGAAACGCACTTCTTGCTGTTGTCGCAAAATGATCCTCTTGCTATCGTTACGCAATTAGAGCTGAGGCAGTCCAATCAAGACTTGCGCCTTAAAATAAATGAAGTATTAAAAGGCTACTTACAAGTTATGGATGAGATTTTAGAGACTGGTATAAAACAAGGTGAATTTCAAGCAGATTTAAATGTTCGCGTGGCAAGACAAATGATCTTTGGAACAGTAGATGAAGTAGTGACCAATTGGGTAATGAGCGATCATAAGTATGATCTGGTCGCACTTTCAAAAACGGTACACGGGCTACTTATTGCAGCTTGTGGTTATCGTCAATAATGGGAGGGATCATGTTGAAATTCCTATCTGTAAGAGTTGAAGATCATATCGCGGTGGCGACATTAAATCACGCACCAGCGAATGCGATGTCTTCACAAGTTATGCATGACGTTACTGAATTAATTGATCAAGTGGAAAAGGATGATAACATTCGTGTTGTTGTTATTCACGGTGAAGGACGTTTCTTCTCAGCGGGAGCAGATATTAAAGAATTTACATCTGTTACTGAAGCGAAGCAAGCAACAGAATTAGCACAGCTTGGACAAGTTACGTTTGAGCGTGTTGAAAAATGTTCAAAACCAGTTATTGCGGCAATTCATGGAGCGGCACTGGGCGGCGGCCTTGAGTTTGCTATGTCTTGCCACATGCGCTTTGCAACTGAAAGTGCAAAACTTGGTTTACCTGAATTAACACTTGGATTAATTCCTGGCTTTGCAGGTACACAGCGCTTACCACGTTATGTTGGGAAAGCGAAAGCTTGTGAAATGATGTTAACAAGTACACCAATTACTGGTGCAGAAGCATTAAAGTGGGGACTTGTTAACGGATTGTTCTCTGAAGAATCTCTTTTAGATGATACGCTTAAAGTTGCAAAACAAATTGCTGGAAAAAGTCCAGCAACAACTCGTGCTGTACTAGAGTTATTGCAAACGACAAAATCGTCTCATTACTATGAAGGTGTACAACGTGAATCACAGATTTTTGGTGAAGTATTTACGAGTGAAGATGGAAGAGAAGGTGTAGCTGCATTTTTAGAAAAGCGTAAACCTTCATTTAGTGGCAGGTAGTTCAATTATTTTTTTAATATAAATTAACAGAAAATTAAAATTGATAGAATCTTTCTGAAAAACAAGGGGGTAAATGGAATGAACATCTACGTACTCATGAAACGAACATTTGATACAGAAGAAAAAATCGTAATTAAAAACGGTGCAATTTACGATGGCGAAGCGGAATTCATCATCAACCCTTACGATGAATATGCAATTGAAGAAGCAATTCAAGTAAGAGACGCACAAGGTGGAGAAGTTACAGTTGTAACAGTTGGTGGCGAAGATAGTGAGAAAGAACTTCGTACTGCATTAGCAATGGGCTGTGATAAAGCTGTATTAATTAATATTGAAGATGATGTAGAAAATGGTGACCAGTTCACGACAGCAAAAGTGCTTGCTGAATATTTAAAAGATAAAGATGCAGATTTAATTTTAGGCGGAAACGTTGCAATTGATGGTGCATCTGGACAAGTAGGACCACGCGTAGCTGAAGCGTTAAATATTCCGTATGTAACGACAATTACAAAACTTGAAATTGACGGTACAAATGTGAAGATTGAGCGTGATGTTGAAGGTGATACAGAAGTGATTGCAACTTCATTACCAGTTTTAGTAACAGCACAGCAAGGTTTAAATGAACCGCGTTATCCATCGCTTCCAGGTATTATGAAAGCAAAGAAAAAGCCGCTAGAAGAATTAGAATTAGATGATTTAGATTTAGAAGAAGATGATGTGGAAGCAAAGACAAAAACAATTGAAATCTATTTGCCTCCTAAGAAAGATGCAGGAAAAGTGTTACAAGGCGAGCTGCAAGATCAAGTAAAAGAACTTGTATCGTTGCTCCATACAGAAGCGAAAGTAATCTAATAAAATACGAAATTATATATGCAGGAGGGAAAATCTATGGCTCGTAAAGTATTAGTAATGGGTGAAGTTCGTGATGGATCGCTACGTAACGTTTCTTTTGAAGCGGTAGCAGCAGCAAAAACAATTGCAGAAGGCGGTGAAGTAGTAGGTCTTCTAATTGGAGACAGCGTTGCCTCTTTTGCAAATGAATTGATTCATTACGGTGCAGATCGCGTTGTGACAGTTGAAAATGATAAATTAAAATCATATACATCTGATGGTTATGCACAAGCGTTTTTAGCTGTACATGCTGAAGAAAATCCAGAAGGTATCGTTTTTGGACATACAGCACTTGGTAAAGATTTATCACCAAAATTAGCAGCGAAGCTTGAAGCTGGTTTAGTTTCTGACGTAACTGCTTTAGAGGTTGAAGGTGGAAATGTTATCTTCACTCGTCCAATTTACTCTGGTAAAGCATTCGAGAAGAAGATTGTAACAGACGGCATCTTATTTGCGACAGTGCGTCCAAATAACATTGCAACTCTGGAAAAAGATGAGTCTCGCAGCGGTGACGTATCTTCTATTACAGTTGATGTGAAAGATTTACGTACAATCATTCAAGATGTTGTCCGTAAAACAGCAGAAGGTGTGGATCTTTCTGAAGCAAAAGTTATTATCGCTGGCGGACGTGGTGTGAAGAGTGAAGAAGGCTTTAAGCCATTAAAAGAGTTAGCAGACGTACTAGGCGGCGCTGTTGGGGCATCTCGTGGTGCTTGTGACGCTGAATACTGTGATTACTCATTACAAATTGGTCAAACTGGTAAAGTTGTTACGCCAGACTTATACATTGCATGTGGTATTTCTGGTGCGATTCAGCATTTAGCAGGTATGTCAAACTCAAAAATAATCGTTGCGATCAATAAAGATCCAGAAGCAAGTATCTTTAAAGTAGCTGACTATGGTATTGTCGGTGACTTATTCGAAGTTGTACCTCTTTTAACAGAAGAGTTTAAAAAGTTAAAAGTACATTCATGATTTAAGTACCCTTGAGTTCCAAGTGAAGTACCCCTATATATAGAAAAAGGTGAGAGATCCCCTGTCTCTCATCTTTTTAGTATTTAATCCGTATTTTTATATAGTATAAAGGAACATTTTTTTGTTACAATACATAACGATACATATTATTCGCCACGTATATAAGTTAATGATATACTCTTGGTAGAATATACTTGAAGGAGGAAATAAAATGGCAATTGTAAACGCAAATGACCAAAGCTTCGCAGCAGAAACTAGCGAAGGTGTTGTATTATTAGATTTCTGGGCACCTTGGTGTGGACCTTGTAAAATGATCGCTCCTGTATTAGAGGAAATTGATGCAGAACTAGGCGAAAAAGTAAAAGTAGTAAAAGTAGACGTTGATGAAAACCAAGAAACTGCTCGTCAATTCGAAGTAATGAGCATTCCAGCTCTTTTCGTATTAAAAGACGGTAAAGTAGTTGATCAAGCGTTAGGTTACAAACCGAAAGAAGCGTTAGTAGAATTAGTTTCTAAACACTTCTAAAATAAAAAAAGCTACCATTTGGTAGCTTTTTTTATTTTCTTTTTTACAGTCTTTCCGTTACAATAAAAGAACGTATGTTGGGTGTTTGGGCATAGTATGTTTTCAAGGGAAAATAAAAATGCTAAGTATGTAGAAATGGAGGGAGACGAGTGCACGAACATTTGAAAGAGAAGTTGGCTATTTTACCAGATCAACCTGGTTGTTATTTGATGAAAGATAAGCAAGGAACGGTTATATATGTCGGAAAGGCAAAAGTGCTTAAAAATCGTGTGCGCTCGTACTTTACTGGTTCACATGATGGGAAAACACTGCGGCTTGTAGGAGAAATTGTTGATTTTGAATATATTGTAACCTCTTCGAATTTAGAAGCACTTATTTTAGAGTTAAATCTAATTAAAAAATATGATCCGAAATATAATATTCAATTAAAAGATGATAAAACATATCCTTTTATTAAAATTACGGCGGAGAAGCAACCGCGCTTACTCATTACTCGAAACGTAAAAAAGGATAAAGGGAAATATTTTGGTCCTTATCCAAATGCACAATCTGCTCATGAAACGAAAAAACTGCTAGATCGTATGTATCCACTTCGGAAATGCACGAATATGCCAGATAAAGTTTGTTTGTATTATCATATGGGTCAATGTTTAGCGCCTTGTGTGAAAGAAGTGACGGAAGAACAAAATAAAGAAATTGTAGATGAAATTATTAAGTTTTTAAACGGTGGACATAAAGAAGTTCGTTCAGAACTAGAAATAAAAATGTATGAGGCCTCAGAGAAACTAGAGTTTGAACGTGCAAAAGAGTTGCGTGATCAAATTGCTCATATTGATGCGATTATGGAAAAACAAAAGATGATTATGAGTGACTTAGTGGATCGTGATGTGTTTGGGTATGCAGTGGATAAAGGATGGATGTGTGTTCAAGTTTTCTTCGTTCGAAAAGGAAAGCTAATTGAACGTGATGTTTCTATGTTTCCAATTTACGATGAACCAGAAGAGGGTTTTTTAACGTTTATCGGCCAATTTTATGAAAACAGTAGTCATTTTAAGCCGAAGGAAATTGTCGTTCCAGGAAGTATAGACTCGGAATTAGTAGAGCGCTTTTTAGAAGTGGAAGCGACGCAGCCGAAACGTGGTAAGAAAAAAGACCTTGTAGAATTGGCAAATAAAAATGCGAAGATTGCTCTTGAAGAGAAGTTTTACTTAATTGAACGTGATGAAGAACGAACGATTAAAGCGGTAGATCATTTAGGGAAGCAGCTTGGGATTGAAACGCCGTATCGTATTGAAGCGTTTGATAACTCAAATATTCAAGGAACAAATCCCGTTTCTGCAATGATTGCTTTTATCGATGGGAAACCGGCGAAGAAAGAGTATCGAAAATATAAAATTAAAACGGTTCAAGGGCCAGATGATTATGAGTCTATGAGAGAAGTTGTGAGGCGCCGTTATACAAGGGCACTTAAAGAAAATTCACCTTTACCTGATTTGATTATTATTGATGGAGGAAAAGGCCATCTAGCGGCTGCAAGTGATATTTTAGAGAATGAGCTCGGATTATATATTCCGATGGCAGGTCTTGTAAAAGATGATAAACATAAAACCTCCCATTTAATTATTGGGGATCCACCGGAACCTGTGATGCTTGAGAGAAATAGCCAAGAATTTTATTTATTGCAGCGTATTCAAGATGAGGTGCATCGATTTGCGATTACATTCCATCGTCAATTACATGGGAAATCTGTCATTCAATCAGCATTGGATGATATTCCAGGAATCGGTGATAAACGGAAAAAGGTATTGTTAAAACATTTTGGTTCATTAAAGAAGATGAAAGAAGCTTCTATAGAGGAATTTGTCGAAGCGGGTATGCCGAAAAATGTCGCGGAGACGATTTATACGTATTTAACAGATAAGAAGACGTTGTAGTTTACAACGTCTTCTGTTTTTTGGTATAATTTCTGAAGATTTAAAATAAACTCATCTGAATGAAAATACAAAAAAGTCAACTAAACTGATATGTCTAGTTGACTGTAGGTAATGCTTACACTTCAATGAGATCTTTTATATCCCATTTTACAAGAAATGTAATAGAGTCAGAACGTTTTTTCTTTTCTTCGTATGACTCTGCAACGACGTTCCGTTGCTTTTGGATTTGTTCAGCGATGAATCCGGCTTCTAGTTGATAAGAAGAATGTCGTTTTTGTTTTTGACGTTCTGCGATGAGTGTGCCTTTAAGTTGGAACTGCATTTCACGACGCTTATGTTCAACAATGCTTAAAGTGCCCCAGCCAGCCTTTTCAAAGAACTGAATGATTTCTTCAATTGTTTCTAGCGGATATTTTCTTGCAAGGTTTCTACCAGACCAGTATAAAATACCATCTAAATCGTTGCCGATTAAATCAGGTAGTAATTCTTCACGTAGCAATTCATAAGCGAAGGCGTTCAATGAAACATCTTCTAAAGATGTTGTATCGATTGTATTTTTACTCACAATATTCCCCTCTTTCTATAGGGATTATTATATAACATTTCACATTTATAAAAACAGATTTTTCTTTAGGAAAATCTGAATATATAAGAAGAAAAAAAGAATTGGCAAATTATATGCAAATTATGTATACGTTTTCTTGACGCTTCGACAAAAATAGGAGTAAAATGAACTTGGTATCAAATTATGCTGAAATATTTCGAATAATTTTTTCAGTTTTTCTTATGCCAATAGTGAAAAAACATTATTGTCATAAACTAATCTGAAAACAGCAGTCAAACATTCAAGGGGGGTAATGGGGACATGAAAGGCCGCGAGTATACGTTTCGTAAGTGGCACTCATTAATGGGGGTCATCCCGGTTGGTGTCTTTTTGACGCAACATTTAATTGTAAACAACTTTGCAACACGAGGAGCAGAGGCTTTTAACAAAGCTGCAGGCTTTATGGAGCTCCTTCCATTCCGGTATGCGCTAGAAATTTTCATCATCTTTTTACCGATACTGTACCATGCTATATATGGCTTATATATTGCATTTACAGCTAAGAACAATGCGGTTTCTTACGGTTATTTCCGTAACTGGATGTTCGTCTTCCAAAGAATTTCAGGTATCGTTACGCTGATCTTCATTTCTTGGCACGTCTGGGAAACTCGTATTCAAGCAATGTTAGGTAAAGAGGTAAACTATGATATGATGGCAGATATTTTAAACAATCCAGCTATGTTTACATTCTACTTAGTTGGTGTTGTTTCAACAATTTTCCACTTTGCAAATGGACTATGGACATTCTGCATCAGCTGGGGAATTACAGTATCTCCACGTTCACAAAGAATCTCTACTTATGTAACATTAGCTATTTTCTTAGGTTTATCTTATGTAGGTGTGAGTGCATTATTAGCGTTCATCGATCCACAGCTAGCAAACCAGTAAGGAGTGGGAGAGCATGAAAGGGAAACTTATAGTAGTCGGCGGTGGCTTGGCTGGCTTAATGGCAACGATTAAAGCGGCAGAAGCAGGAGTAAATGTTGAACTGTTTTCTTTAGTACCAGTAAAACGTTCACATTCTGTATGTGCTCAGGGCGGAATTAACGGTGCCGTAAATACGAAAGGTGAAGGGGATTCTCCATGGATCCACTTTGACGATACAATTTATGGTGGGGACTTCTTAGCGAACCAACCACCAGTTAAAGCAATGTGTGAAGCAGCACCTGGTATCATTCATTTAATGGACCGTATGGGTGTTATGTTCAACCGTACGGAAGAAGGACTTCTTGATTTCCGTCGATTTGGTGGAACGCAACATCACCGTACAGCATTTGCTGGTGCAACAACTGGACAGCAATTACTTTACGCATTAGATGAGCAAGTACGTCGTCACGAAGTAGCAGGACTTGTAACGAAATATGAAGGTTGGGATTTCTTACGAGCTGTTGTTGATGATGAAGGTGTGTGCCGAGGAATCGTTGCACAAGACTTACAAACTATGGAGATTAGAAGTTTCGGAGCAGATGCCGTGATTATGGCAACAGGGGGCCCTGGTATCATTTTCGGAAAATCAACAAACTCCATTATCAATACAGGTACAGCAGCTTCTGCTGTATATCAACAAGGCGCATATTATGCAAACGGTGAGTTCATTCAAATTCACCCAACGGCAATTCCTGGAGACGATAAATTACGTCTTATGAGTGAATCTGCACGTGGTGAAGGTGGACGTGTTTGGACATATAAAGATGGTAAACCATGGTACTTCTTAGAAGAAAAATATCCGGCTTACGGAAACCTTGTACCTCGTGACATCGCAACGCGTGAAATCTTTGATGTTTGCGTAGAGCAAAAACTAGGTATTAACGGTGAAAACATGGTGTACTTAGATCTTTCTCATAAAGATCCAAAAGAACTAGATATTAAACTAGGTGGAATTATTGAAATCTATGAGAAATTTACAGGGGATGATCCTCGTAAACTACCGATGAAAATCTTCCCAGCTGTTCACTATTCAATGGGCGGACTATGGGTTGATTATAAACAGATGACAAATATTCCAGGTTTATTTGCAGCAGGTGAGTGTGATTATTCTATGCACGGTGGTAACCGTCTTGGTGCGAACTCACTATTATCAGCAATTTATGGTGGTATGGTAGCAGGACCAAACGCAATTGAGTATATGAAAGGTCTTTCTAAATCATCTGATGCTGTTTCATCTACTGTATATGAGCAAAATGAATTAATCGAAACAGAGAAATTTAACAATATTTTAACGATGGATGGTAACGAAAATGCGTATGTTCTTCATAAAGAGCTTGGAGAATGGATGACAGATAACGTTACAGTAGTTCGTGAAAATAAAAAATTATTAGAAACAGATGCGAAAATTGAAGAATTAATGGCTCGTTACAAACGTATTAACATTAACGATACAGCAAGATGGAGTAACCAAGGTGCTTCATTTACACGCCAACTTGCAAATATGTTTGAGTTAGCACGTGTTATTACAATTGGCGCATATAACCGTAATGAGAGCCGTGGGGCGCATTACAAACCTGAATTCCCAAATCGTGATGATGCAAACTTCTTAAAAACTACGATGGCAAAATTTGAGGGAGAAGGAAATGCACCAGCATTCCATTACGAGGACGTTGATATTTCGTTAATTAAACCGCGTAAACGTGATTATTCTTCAAAACACGATGTAGCTGCTAAGGGTGAAGAGAAGGGGGATAAACAACATGTCTGAGAAAACAATCCGCCTCATCATTACGAGACAAGACGGGCCAGATGCGCAAGCGTTTGACCAAGAGTTTGAAATTCCATATCGTCCGAATATGAATATTATCTCAGCACTTATGGAAATCCGTCGTAATCCTGTTGATTCAAAAGGGAACCAAACAACTCCGATTGCATGGGATATGAACTGCTTAGAGGAAGTATGTGGTGCATGTTCGATGGTGATTAACGGAAAACCACGTCAATCATGTACGGCACTTATTGATCAATTAGAGCAACCAATTCGCTTAAAACCGATGAAGACATTCCCGGTTGTACGTGACTTACAAGTTGATCGTAGTCGCATGTTTAATGCTCTAAAACGCGTTAAAGCGTGGATTCCAATTGATGGTACGTATGACCTAGGTCCAGGACCAAGAATGCCTGAGAAAAAGCGTCAATGGGCTTATGAGCTTTCAAAATGTATGACATGTGGTGTTTGCTTAGAATCATGTCCAAACGTAAACAGTAAGTCTGACTTTATTGGACCAGCACCGTTATCACAAGCTCGCTTATTCAACTCACATCCAACGGGTGAAATGCATAAAGCAGATCGCTTACGTGCAATTATGGGAGATGGAGGACTAGCAAACTGTGGTAACTCTCAAAACTGTGTGCAATCATGTCCGAAGGGTATTCCTTTAACAACTTCAATTGCGGCATTAAACCGTGATACAACAATTCAATCGTTCAAAGATTTCTTTGGTAGCGATAATAACTATTAATAAATATTGCCTCTTCATATCGAAGAGGCAATATTTATAACTGCATTTTTCTGTTTATTCTGTTTATTTCAAGGTGAAAAGGAGAGATAACAATGAAGAGGATTTCTTATATTGAAGACTTTGAGCAATGGGAAAGTGGTTTTTCGTTTTACAACCCTGTAAAGGTTCGTTTTGGTGAAGTAGATATGTTTGGACATGTAAATAATGTCGTTGCTTTTACTTATTTTGAAGAAGCTCGTATTGCGTTGTTTAAAGAACTTGGATTTATGCAAGAGTGGACACATGCATCATCAGAAACGATGATCGTTGTTGCGGATTTACAATGTAATTTTATTAAGCAAATATATTTTGATGAACAGCTGAAGGTGTATGTAAAGGCAGGATCGGTCGGGAATTCTTCTTTAGATTTACATTATATGGTGAAGAATGCAGCAGGAGAGGTTTGTTTAGTAGGTCGTGGAATGATGGTTCAAGCTTCGAAAAAAACAGGAAGAGGCGAACCATGGCCTGAAGAATGGAAGAAGAAATTACTACAATAATAGAGTGAAAGAAAAATAAGAGAGCAATTTGCTCTCTTATTTTTTGTCTTCCATCGCTTCTTCTAATGTTAAGTGATGTTTATATAGGTATGTAGCGTATGGATTACCAACGTAGCGTAAGTGCCATGGTTCATAGGCATATTCTGTTGTATCTGTTTTATCTTCTAAGTAACGAATGACAAAACCGAATTCATGAGCATGTTCCGCGACCCATTTTCCTTCTGCTGTCTCTCCGAAGATAGGCTCTAATTGAAATTTAGCTGATTTTGAACTAATATCCATTGCTAAACCCGTTTGGTGTTCACTTGTACCAGGAATTGCGCTTACCGAATTAGCTTCGGCTTTTCCTTGACGTCTAACGTATGTATCATGCAACGATTTTTGGCGTTTGTATGAACGATAACCAGATACAGCTGTAAGATCAAGCCCTTCTTTTTTCGCAGCTTTGAACATGTTTTCAAGTGCCTCGGCAGCATCTTTGCGCAGCAATGTTTTTTCTTTATCTTTTGGACTAATAAATGGTACATTTGGTCTCGTTAAGTCTTCAGGAATGTATCCATCTGGTAGTTTTCGATGTTTATTAATTAAGACAAGATTAGATTTTGGATTTGTTACAACTGAAAAGTCATTGTCTATTTTCTTTGCATTATGATCAGCTTTTGGAAAAGCAGGAATCTCTTCTTTTTTATGGTTATTATGCTTTTGACTTTCGACAGCTTTTGCTTCATTATGTAGTGGTGTTTTAGAACCAAAGTAAGCGAAAGATGTGATCCCGATTACAATAGTAGTGGCAGAAATAATTATTATCTTTTTCATGATGCCTTGTAATCACAGTCCCTTCTTCATAAAATGTGTATTGTTTTTTTATTATAAATCTAGTTTGTTGGAAAAGGAATATAAGAGTCATAACGTAATAGAAATGCAAAGAAAATGTCAGAAAATGTGTGAATTTGTAGTATTTTTTTATATAATTCATTTCTTATCTTTCATGATTTGCATTTTTTATGTAATATATATACATAAGAAGATGTAGCGATTATCGAGAATAAAGAACTTCTTGTATAGACTAGGAGTGAATGGGAATGGATTTTGCAACAATTATTGGACTTATTTTAGGATTTGTAGCAGTGGTAGTAGGGATGGTCGTCAAGGGCGCTGACATAACAGCCTTATTAAATCCTGCAGCAGCATTAATTATTTTTATCGGTACATTTGCTGCAGTATGTATTGCATTTCCGATGAATCAACTAAAAAGGGTTCCAAAACTATTTAAAGTTCTTTTTGGTTCAAATAAAAAGGATTTAAGTTATGAACAGTTGCTAGAATTATTTGTTCATTGGACATCTGAAAGTAGAAAATACGGTATTTTGTCTTTAGAGCAACAATTAGACAAAATTCAAGATGAATTTCTTTTGCGCGGTATGAAATTTGTGATTGATGGCGTATCCGCAGAAGATTTAGAGCAGATTTTGGAATCTGAATTAGAGGCAATTGAAGAAAGACATGCAAAGGGAGCTGCTATTTTTTCACAAGCTGGTACGTATGCACCGACATTAGGAGTTTTAGGTGCTGTTATCGGTCTTGTAGCTGCGCTTGGTAATTTAACTGATATTGAAAAGTTAGGTCATGCTATTTCTGGTGCGTTTATTGCAACGATTTTTGGTATTTTTTCAGGTTACGTATTATGGCATCCATTTGCAAATAAGTTAAAGCAAAAATCTTCAGCTGAAATTGAGAAAAAACGTTTAATCATTGATTGTTTATTAATGTTACAAGAAGGTACATATCCGTTTATTATGAAGAACCGCATTTTAGGTGCACTTTCTGCAACTGAGCGTAAAAAGCTAGAAAAAGGAGCAGAAAAAAATGCGGAGTAAGAAAAATAGAAGAGGCAAAAAGAAAAAACATGATGAGCATATCGATGAAACGTGGTTAATCCCATATTCTGATATGTTAACGTTGTTATTTGCATTGTTTATCGTTTTATTCGCAATGAGTAGTATAGATGCTGCGAAGTTTAAACAGATGGCAGTTGCTTTTCGAAGTGAATTAGCTGGGGGAACAGGTAACAAAGAATTTTTAAGTGATCAAAAGCCAAATGATGAAAAAGAATTATCAGCAAGTAGCCTTGAGGCAGAACAAGCAAAAAAACAAGAAGAAGCTAGAGCTAAAGAAAAAAAAGAGATGGATGAATTGAAAGCATTACAAAAAAAGATTGATCAATATATTAATGAAAAACAATTATCTTCTTCTTTTCAAACTAAATTAACTGAAAAGGGATTAATGGTGACAATATTAGAAAATATACTGTTTGATTCGGGGAAAGCAGATGTGAAATTAGAATCTTTAGGGATTGCAAAAGAGATGTCTAGCTTACTTGTTTCAGCGTCACCTCGTGAAATTACAGTATCGGGTCATACGGATAATGTCCCTATTGCCAATGCGCAGTTTGCGTCGAATTGGGAATTAAGTACGCAGCGGGCAGTTAATTTTATGCAAGTATTACTGCAAAATAAAGAATTACAACCAGAAAAATTTAGTGCGATTGGATACGGAGAATATCGTTCAATTGCTCCAAACGATACACAAGAAGGAAAGGCAAAGAATAGACGTGTGGAAGTATTTATCTTGCCTTTAACAGAGAAAGTAAAATAAAAGAGGATGGCGAATGCCATCCTCTTTTATTTTACATCAAATGATTTTAAGTTGTCGCGACGGATTTTATCTTTTTCTGCATCTGATTTTTTGAAATCATAATCATATAAAGCGCCTTCCCAATCGCCATACATTGGATTCGGGAAAATAATGAACTTCTCACCAAATTGTGCTTTTGAATCTGCTACTGTTTGGTTACGATCTTTTACAGATTTTCCATCAAAACCTGTGAAATCAGATAAGTTATCACCGAAGAATAAGACAATATCATGGGTTTGAGAAACGAGTTCACGGCGTTTTTCTTTTCCTTTTTCTTTCGGATCTTGTAGTAATATATGTTCTTTCGTTGCTTGAGGAGCACCTACACGCTCAAGATTTTTAATTGTTGCATCTAGTTGATTCGTTTTACGATTTGAGATGTAGTAAATATCTACACCTTTAGACTCTGTATATTTTAAGAAATCAATTGCGCCTGGAAGGGCTTCAGCTTCAGCTTTGTTAATCCAATCATCCCATTTGTAAGGATAGCCTTTGCCTGTTTTTACGCTCATTGCCTGATGAGGACTGTTATCTAAAACAGTTTCGTCTAAATCAAGCACGATAGCAGGTTTTTTCTCTGTCCCTTTTGCAAGAATTGCATCAAGCTTTAATTGACCAATGTTGTACCCTTGGTAGTAAAGTGCTTTCGTTTCACCGGCTGTTTGATACCATAAATCAGCCATTAATTGTTGTTCTGTTAATTTTACTTTCTCTTCTTTCGCCACTGTTTTCTCTGGTGTTCCTGAACATGCTACAAGTGATGTAGATAGAACCGCTACAGATAATAAAGTGGTAATGCCCCTCTTCATCTTCATATGTATCCTCCTTGATGTTAGAAAATCATTTTATATTATATATTAAAATATAATATTTTTATATGAACATTTGCATATTGTCTTTTGTATATATAGTAGTATGTCCTATATTAGAAAGATGAGCAAAATAATAATAGTTGTTTTGACAAGTTTTATTGTCGTAATGACAATTATAATTGACAAAAAGAACTTTGTTATTTACAATTTTAACTAAATAGAACAAATGATGGATTCATGACGATGTTTACATATAAGAGGATGAAGCGTGGTGCTATATTTTGTCTTGAATAAACATAGTCTTTGAAAGAGAGTACGAATGATACTAAAGGGGAGGCTTTATACTTGAGTTTACAAATTCAAAACTTAACGAAACAATTTGGGGAATCAAAAGCAGTTAACGGTTTGCAAATTTCGTTACCAAAAGGTGAAGTACTAGGGTTACTTGGACGAAATGGTGCAGGGAAAACAACAACAATCAAAATGCTTCTCGGATTATTAACGCCTAATGAAGGTTCGATTACATGGGATGGAAAAGCATTTGGAAATAGTGGTGTAACAATTGGGTATTTACCAGAAGAAAGAGGTTTATATACAAAAAGTAGAGTAATAGATCAGCTGCGATATTTTGGTAGATTAGAAGGAATGTCGAAGAAAGAAGTGGATCACGCTATTGATCACTGGTTAGAGCGTTTAGCGATACCAGAATATAAATTTAAAACGGCTGGAGAGCTTTCAAAAGGGAATCAGCAAAAAATACAATTAATTGCTGCTCTTCTTCATAATCCGGAACTTCTCATTTTAGATGAACCATTCAGCGGCCTTGATCCAGTTAATGCTGGGATGCTAGCTAGTATTATTGAAGAACAAGTACAGAGCGGAAAGACGATTATTTTATCAAGTCATCGTATGGAACAAGTAGAGGCTTTTTGCCAACATGTATGTATTTTGAAAAAAGGTGAAGCAGTCGTAAAAGGACAGCTAAGTGATATTAAGAAAGAATACGGTTTCCGTAATTTAACGATTGAAGATACAGTAGAGAATGAAAAGGGATTAGAAGCTATACATGTATCGTATGAAAAACAACAAGGCCTTCTTTATGTGAAAGTACAAGACGATGCGGAAGCTCTCAAGATTTTGCAACAGTTGCAAGAGCAAGGTGTTAGCTTACGACAATTCAAAATGTTAGAGCCGACGTTAAACGAAATCTTTGTAGAGAGGGCGAAATAACGATGCGTAAATTTTCTCACGTATTTTCATTTTATTTTAGGGAAGCGTTTTTATCTAAGAAATCATTAATTACGAGTGCGATTTTATTTTTAGTTGTGTTTGGGATTTTTGCATTTAATCATTTTACTTCAGGCGATGATAAAAATAAGGATAAAGATAAAATTGCAGTTGTAGTAGAGAGTTCCACATATAAAGTACAAAAAGATGAGCTAAATAAGCTATTGCCATCAGCAAAAATAACAATTGGTTCAAAGGATGATTTTGATAAACTGCATAAGCAAGTAGAAGAAGGCGATTTAGATGGTCTATTCCATGTGACGGAAAAGGGTGGGGCTCCATCGATTACATATATGTATAATGGATTTCCAAGCCAAGCAACTTCTGCAATTATGGCAGGATATTTAAAGCAACAATATACGATGGTGACGATTGCCAAAAATAATGTTTCACCAGAAATTGCACAGCAATTACAAACAGAAATTCAAGTAAAGCAAGAAGCGATAAAAGATCGTACATCTTCTTTCGGAATTGCCTATTTCTTTACATTTGCTTTATATATGTTTATTGTAGCGTTCGGAAATACAATCGCAATGAATATTGCATCTGAAAAGGCGTCACGTGTAATGGAAGTAATGCTTCCGAAAGTGAAGCCTCTTACGATGATGTATGCGAAAATTTTAGCGGTTGTTTCAACGGCGTTATTGCAACTTGTCATATTGGCGTGTGGTTATCTTATTCCATATTTGTTAGGCTGGGTCGATTTAGAAAGTGCCTCACTATTTGGTATTCCAATTGACTTTACGAAATTAGATGCAAAGGTTATCAGCATGTTTCTTGTTTATTTCATTACGGGATATTTACTTTATGCGATGATGTATGCTGCTGCTGGAGCTGTCGTGTCTAAGACGGAGGATTTACAAGCTGTATCTTTCCCGGTAATGATTTTAATTATGGCTGCATTCTTTATTAGTATTAAATCATTAAGTGATCCAAATAGTACTATCGTTGTTGTAAGTTCTTACGTTCCATTTTTTACACCGATGGTTACCTTCTCACGTATTGTAGCTGGTGAAGCAGGTATGCTAGAAATTACGATAACATTAGCAGTCTTATTGGCGACAATTGCGGTATTAAATGCTGTTACAAGCCGCATTTACGTAAACGGCGTAATGAATTACTCAGATAAAGTGAAATTTAAAGATTTAGCGAAATTTATAAAGCGTCAATAATGAGAGAAAAGCATGATTTCCTATTGAAATCATGCTTTTTCTTTATGTATAAATTAAAAATAGTATATAATAATAAGAGTCGTCTTTTAATAGAATGAATAAAAAGGAGGGTGTGCAGATGGGGATTAGTAGTCGTTTTACAGTAGGTGTTCATATGCTGACATTACTTGCGATAGATCGAAACTCTCGCTGTACCTCTGAATGGATTGCCGGTAGTGTGAATACAAATCCAGTTGTGATTCGTCGCATTACAGGAATGTTGAAGAGAGCAGGGCTTGTTGATGTACAAGCTGGTAAAGGTGGTACGACACTTGCTCGAGATTTAGAAGAAATTACATTACTTGATGTATATAAAGCAGTGGAAGTTGTAGAAGAAGGACAACTATTTTCCTTCCATGAAAATCCCAACATTGAATGTCCAGTAGGAGCTAATATTCAATCAGTATTAGAAATTATTTTAATGCAAGCGCAAGAAGCGATGGAAAACGTACTTGCAAATGTAACGGTAGATCAATTAGTTACAAATTTAAAGTCTAAAATGAAAGAATAAAAAAAGCGAGCTTCCTCATAATGAGGGCTCGCATTTTTTTATTCAGAAATATTGAAAATTCTATTTTTCAGTATTTAAAATGAATTTACCTACGATAGCTGCAAAGATACCACCAAGAATTGGTGCTACGATGAATACCCATAGTTGAGAAAGTGCTTCTCCACCAACAAATAAAGCTGGTGCGATACTACGAGCTGGGTTAACAGATGTTCCAGTTAACGGAATTCCTAATAAGTGAATTAAAACTAATGTGAAACCAATTACTAGTCCAGCTAAAGAAGAACTTCCTTTTTTACCTGTTACAGCAACGATAACTAAAATAAATACGAAAGTTAAAATGAACTCAACTAAAAATGCTCCAGATAAACCAAGAGGTCCGAAACCATTTTGTCCTAAATTATCTAAAGGTGTTTTAGCAGATTTTAAAATTGTTACTAACGTTGCAGTTCCTAATAAACCACCTAAAATTTGAGCTAATACATAATAACAAAGTTCCATAGCGTTCATTCGTTTGTTGATGAACATAGCTACTGATACTGCTGGGTTAATGTGACATCCAGAAATTGTTCCGATGCTATATGCCATAGCTACAATAGATAGACCGAAAGCCATAGCGATTCCTAATGTTCCAATTCCTTCAATTCCGCCGCCAGTGACAGCTACTCCAGTTCCGAATAATACAAGTACAAATGTACCAATAAATTCAGCGATTGCTTTTTTTAACATAATTTACCTCCTATTAATGCGCATGAAACGTATTATAACATAAGTTTTAGTATAAACAGCCAATGAAATACTATTCTGATAAGGCGAAATAGGGGGACAATAAAAAAGAGTATGGTTCATCTCTATAGAACCATACCCTTTTTTTATGCCGATTTTTTCTGTTTAACGACTGGAACAGAACGGTTTAAAATACTATTTGCAACCATTCCTAACATGATAATAATCATTCCGATGAGAGAAAGTCCTTCAGGGAGTGAACCATTTAAGAAAATGATTTCTCCAAGTACGGTAAAGACCATCGTTCCAGCTTGTGTTGCTTCAACAGCTCCAAGTAGAGCGAGGTTATCTTTTGCTAAGTCAGTAGCAAAGAAAAATGTCATCGTTGCAATAACGCCGGAACATAACGCTAACAAAAATCCTTGAAGCATTTGGTTGGATGTTGGAATGCCAGTAGTAGAAAATCCGTATATACCAAGCAAGATTGTTATAGGAAGACTTCCAATTGCCATTCCTAATACACGTTGGAACGTATCAAGGCGTCCACCAACAAGCTCCATCATTTTTCGGTTACCGAACGGATATAAGAAAGCGGCTAATACGACAGGTAAAAAACCTGAAATGAACTGAGTCATTGTAATATGGCCTGCGGCAGTTGCTTGCATACAAATTACACCAAGTAAAATAAATAATGCAACATATAAGCTACGAAGTGGAATTTTTCCGCGTACAAGTTTCGTACCTGATTTTGTTTCTATTTTCACGAAAAATAGTGGTGATAGTAGTAAACCGGCTAAAATCGTAACTTGCCAAGTTCCAGCAACGAGCCAAGCTGGAGAAAAGACAGCTGCGAAACTTAATAAAGAATAAAAACCAATACCGGCAACAGAACCCCATCCGATCCATGCCAATGGATGTTTTTTTAACTCTTCCCATAATTCCCTAAAGTTTTTGCGAAATAAAACGATAAGGAATAAAATAGGAAGAGCAAATAAAAAACGGAAGGAAGCTGTCCAAGCCCAGCTCGTTCCAGATACATTCATTGCTCTATTAATAATAAAGGTTGCAGAAAAAAAGGCCGATGATAAAAGACCTAATAAAATTGCGCGCATGAAGTATAGCACTCCTTTCGAAAATAAATAATTATGTATAGTATGATATACTTTTAATTATTAAAAGTAAACTATTTTATACTTTGAGGTGGTTTTATATATGAAAGAAAATGAAGATATGCAAACGAAAGAAGTCATTCAACAAGTTGGACAGTTATTGAGACAAATTCGAAATGAACAGAAATTAAGTTTAGAAGAATTAGCCCATAAAACAGGAGTTAGTAAATTAACATTAGGAAAGATCGAAAGAGGGGAAACAAATCCGACACTAGCTGTCATTTGGAAAATAACGAAAGGGTTATCAATTCCTTTATCCAGATTAATGGTTGTTGGAGAACCTGTAGCTGTTGCGCGCTGTGGAGAAGGATTTGCAGTAGATGAAGGACAAGCGTGGCATTTAGAAACGATGTTCCGTTATACGAAAGAAACAGGGATGGAAATGCACCGTGCTTGTTTACGATCAAATAGTATATATGAGCCAGAAGCTCATCATGAAGGTGCGATTGAGCTTGTAACGGTAATGAAAGGGAAAGTGTCTATTCAAGTGGAGAATGATGTATACGAATTAAATGAGTTTGATTCCATTCAATTTGAAGCGAATAAGAAGCATATTTATAAAAATGAAGAAAAAGAAGTGGCGGTATTACATTTAACGATGAAATATTCTTCATGAAAAAATCACCTATAGGATTCTATAGGTGATTTGCTCTTCTTAAGTATGTGAAATAATGCCGTTAGTACGAACGTGGCATAAGTAATAAACAAATGAAATAAACTAAAAATCCTGTCCCAAAACATAAAACAGCAATAATCCAAATGATACGAATAAGAGTAGAGCTAATATCAAAATATTCTCCTAAACCACCACATATACCAAATAGCATTTTATCAGTTTCGGATTTACATAACTTTTTTGACATATTCCAATCAACTCCTTTTTATATCAAACTGCATACTTTTATTCTATATGGAAATTTATGAGAAGACTATGGGGTTGTATTACATTTTTTTGTGAGAAGTGATCGTATTAATTGTCTTAATTTTCAGTGGATATTAAACTTGTAGTTATGAGGTGATTTTTAATAAAGGGTGGGGAAATAGAGATGACAGTATATTGGTTGACTAACGTAATGCTTGAATCAGGATATACATATGAAGAAGAGAGAATTTCACAAACAGAAACAGAATTATGCAGTTTACTTATTGAAGATGGTCGAATTAAAAAAATTATAAAAGGGATTGTTCAAGAGGAAGATATAGTAACTTTTGATGCTAAGAACTTATTAATGTTGCCAGCTTTCAAAGAGATGCACATTCACATTGATAAAACATATTATAGTGGCCCATGGAAAGCTTGTATGCCAGCAGAAAGTATTTTTACACGTTTTAATGAAGAAGAAAAAATTTTACCAAAGCAATTAGCGACTGCCCAAAATAGAGCGGAAAATATGCTAGAGTTACTACTGCAAAATGGTGCAACGAATATTAGAACGCATTGTAATGTTGATCCAATTATTGGGCTTGGTAATTTGGAGGCGACGTTAGCGGCATTAGAAACATATAAAAATCGAGTATCTAGTAGAATTGTTGCGTTTCCGCAACATGGATTATTGCGCAGTAATTCTGTGCAACTCGTGAAAGATGCGATGCGTATGGGTGCTCATCTAGTCGGAGGAGTAGATCCAGCTACAGTGGATAATGACATTGAAAAGTCATTACATACAATTATAGATATCGCAGTCGAATTTAATGCGGATGTTGATATTCATTTGCACGATGCGAATAATCTTGGAACGTTTACGATGAAGAGATTGGCAAGTTTAACAGAAGAAGCAGGATGGCAAGGCCGTGTAACGATCAGTCATGCACTTGGACTTGGTGGTGTTACTGATAAAGAGGCTGAAGAAGTGGCAGAAAGACTCGCAAATGTAAATATTGATATTACTTCAACAGTGCCAATTGGTAAACAAGTAATCCCAATTCCGTTATTAGATAAAAAAGGTGTTAAGGTTTCATTAGGCAATGATAGCATTACAGATCATTGGTCACCGTTTGGAACAGGTGATATGCTTCAAAAGGCGAATCGATTAGCAGAGCGTTTTGGGTGGAGTGACGAAAGGTCTTTAGGAAAAGCACTCCGCTTTATTACAGGAGGAAAAGAAACGTTAAATAAGGAAGGGAAACGAGTATGGCCGAATGTAGGGGATGAAGCGAGCTTTGTTTTGACGAATGCGACATGCGCTGCTGAAGCAGTAGCACGTCAAACAGAAAAACGTTTAGTCGTGTATAAAGGAAATATTGTTGTTGGAAGTTTAAATGAGGTGGAATTAAATAATCTTGTGTAGAAGAATCGTTTAAATATTTTGAGGAGGGTTCTAATGGTGAGTATAGAACTCTTCTTTTTTATTCTTACAATATATTTTTATAGGAAAGCTAGAAGGGATGAAAAAATTGGACAATCAACATAACCAAAATCATATTATGGGAACTTTACAATGGTTTATATTTTTATTAGCAAATTCAATCGCACTACCAATTGTCGTTGGCGGATTATTTCATCTTACGACGGAAGAAATATTTTATTTAATGCAGCGTACGTTTTTTGTAGTTGGTATATCTTCTTTTTTACAAGGATGGCTTGGGCATAGACTGCCAATTGCGGATGGGCCGGCTGGATCTTGGGTTGGTGTATTTACCGTACTTGCTTATGCAACGGCCGGACAAGATCAATTACATAGTACACTGCAAATTTTAGAATTAGGAATGATAATCTCCGGTGTTATTCTAATAGGATTAGGAGTAACTGGTTTTATAGGACGTATTTTATTTTTATTTACGCCGCTTGTGACAGGGACGTTTTTACTTTTATTATGTTTACAATTAAGTGGTGTATTTTTAAAAGGAATGTTAGGAATTACAGCTACTATTTCTCAAATCGACGGATTTACAGCAATGATCGCGTTTAGTATATTTCTGTTCGTTATTATACTATCTAATTTTGGAAAAGGCTTTGTCAAAAGTTATGCAGTTTTAATAGGATTAATTAGTGGGTGGGTTATTTTTCTCATTGCAGGAAAAGTGACAATCCCATCTCAAGTAACTCATTTTGTGCAACTTCCACATATATTTGCTTGGGGACTTCCAAAATGGAATACAGGTATGGCTGTATCAAGTTTTGTTATGGTATGTATTTTAGTTTCGAATACGGTGGCAGCTATTATAGCAATTAATCAAGCAACTATTCATAAAGCGACTATTGAACAAAAACAGTTGAAAGATGGAACATGGGTTGGAGGGATTTCGCATATCATCTCTTCTGTATTTTCAACTGTAGGTGTCGTTCCGTTACCAGCAACGGCAGGATTTATACGTTTAACAAAACAAAAGTATATACGATCGTTCTTAATGGCATGTGCGTTACTAGTCGTAATGTCTCTTTTTCCAAGTATTATTCGTTACTTAGCATCTTTACCATCAGCTGTCGCATCGGCTGTTTTAATGGCTTCGTTCGTACAGTTAATTGGAATTGGATTTAATAATATAAAACAAGTGCCGATGAGTGAAAGGAATGTGACGATTTTAGGCGTTGCAGTATTATTTGGCAGCGGCGTTATGTTTTTACCGTCTGGAGTACTCCAATCCTTGCCGTCTGTTATGCAATATATATTCGGTAATGGTTTATTCGTAGGTACGGTTGTAAGTATATTGCTAGAACAAATATGGCGCGTTGGAAAGTAAGTGGATAAAAAGAGTGTACGCACTGTATAAAAGTCTAAAATAACATAGGAAATAAAGCCCATTTTCATTCACCACCTGCACATTTCGTTCATACAATATCTTGACTAAATAAACACCCAACTTACACATACACAGCTCTGGCTTAAGCAAGGAGGGTTATACCAGTTGAAGGAAAAAGCGTATCAATCTAAACCTTTACTCACAAAGAGAGAGAGAGAAGTATTTGAATTGCTGGTTCAAGATAAAACAACGAAGGAAATTGCAGGTGAACTTTTTATAAGTGAAAAGACAGTTCGCAACCACATCTCAAACGCAATGCAAAAGCTAGGGGTTAAAGGACGTTCACAAGCAGTTGTGGAGCTTCTTCGTATGGGAGAGCTCGAATTATAAGAAAGCAGCCGACTTTTATATAAAAGTCGGCTATTTTTTTGTTTGCTTCACTTGCTATATGAATGATAAAAACGTTTCATACATAAATAGGTAATAAGGAGGGGATATGTTGAAAAGGATACTGTTAGTTTCAACAAGTGCTCATGATATGAATGGACACCCGACTGGTTTGTGGCTTGAAGAGCTCGCAGCTCCTTATCATGTATTAAAAAAGGCTAAGTTTGATGTTGATATTGTGTCAATAAAAGGCGGGAGAGTACCTATAGATAGAGTGTCTATTCCGAATGGTATACCTCGCGAATTCAAGCATGTAGCTTCTTTATTGCAAAATACGAGGCCGATTTCAAATGTTCATTTTTCGGATTATGATGCGGTTTTATTTGGTGGTGGGCACGGGGCGATTGTAGATTTTCCAGGTAATCCATATGTAGCAAATTTGATTGAGAATATGTATAACAATAACCGGATTGTAGCGGCTGTTTGTCACGGAGTAAGCTCTTTAGTCGGTGTGAAAAATAAGGATGGCTCGTTTTTTGTTGCGGGTAAGCGTATAACAGGTTATACAAACGATGAAGAAAGAGCTGTACATTTAGAAAAGCGCGTTCCGTTTTTGCTAGAAAGTAAGTTGAAAGAAGAAGGAGCTTTATTTTATGTAGCCCCCAATTTTACGTCGCATGTAGTAGTAGATGGTCATTTAATTACAGGACAAAATCCACAGTCTAGCGTGGAAATAGGTAAGGCTATAAAAAGGGCTGTAAATAAATTATAGAAAAAGTACCCGCTACTAACAAAGGTAGTGGGTATTTTTATCCCTCTATTTTCCAGGTAGTAGGACCGCGATTGGTGAGGGCTAATAATCAGTGGGGGATGAACAAAACTCCCACTGATTAAAGTTTCACTTTATTCTAAAATTCCCGCCTCAAAATTGGTTTGTAACCGTCCAGTTGGTAATAATTGATTATAGTTTTTTATGTATAGTATATGAAAATGTAATAAACTAAAAAGGCATAATGAGTATAATAACTTCATTTATAATCATTCGTGAATTTGCTATACTATTTTGTATGGACAAAAGGGGAGGCTCTTTTAAATGAGAAAAGTCGCATGTGCAAATACTTATATTAATAAAATAAAGCCCATTATTAGAAAGACAAGTTTTAGCCAATTGAAAATAGATGAAATTGCGAAATATATGGATATTAGTAAAGCTACTTTATATAAACGTTTTTCTTCGAAAGATGAAATTATTGAGGCGGTAGTAGAGGATTTCATGAACTATCTACTCGAAGGTGATGCGGATAATCAAGATGAAAGTATGTCATTTACAGAACGTTTCCAAAAGACGTTTATCCATTCTTTAAAATGTGTGACATATATTTCGGATGTTTTTTTGCAAGATTTGAAAGAAGCATATCCGCATTTGTCGGATCAATTAGTCGCTGCCCAACAAAATCGTAATCATAATTTGCAAATGTTTTTTGAAGCGGGTATGGAACAAGGTTATTTTAATAAAATGAATGCACAATTATTTATGGTACAAGATGATGTGATGTTAAGACGTATTATAGATCATTCTTTTTGTATTCAGTACGATATTACGTTAAAGAAAGCGATACTTGATTTTTATCAATTAAAGAAGTATCAACTTTTTAAACCAGAGTATATAGAAGCAATTGATGATTCTGAAATTGAAAAAGAAGTTATTGCTATTTTGCAAATGATTTCGTAAAAAAGCAGATCTCCCTTAATAGAGGAGAATCTGCTTTTTTAGTACATATTATTTTTGCAACTGCTTTAATACTAATTCGGCTACTGGACCACCTGAAGCTGGGTTTTGACCAGTGATAACACGATTATCTTCTAGAGCATAAGCTTCCCACGGTTGCGCGGCTTTTTCGTAAAGTCCTCCATTTTTAATGAGTTCATCTTCTGTTAAAAATGGAACGAATTGATCTAATTCAGCTAATTTTTCTTCTTCATTTGAAAAGCCTGTTACCTTCTTACCGCTAATTAAACGATCCCCATTGCTTAATGTAATATGAAATAAACCAGCAGCTCCATGACAAACGGAAGAAACAATTCCGCCGTTTTCATAAATATTGCGGCTAATATTTTGAAGTTCTTTATTTTCTGGGAAGTCCCAAATAACCCCGTGGCCACCTGCGTAATAAATAACAGCGTAGTCTTCTGGATTCACTTCACTTGGTTTCATTGTAGAACCGAGGCGATTCATAAACTCTTTCTTTTGATACCATTCCCAATCGATGCTCTCCGCCATTGCTAAACTATGTGGATCAATTGGTGTATAACCGCCTTGTGGACTGACGTAATCAACTTCGTAACCCGCTTCTTCTACTTTTTTTACGAAATGTACAGCTTCACCAAGCCAAAGTCCGGTAGCCCTATTTAAATTTGGATATTTTTCTACGCTTGTTAATACAACTAACATTTTTCTCTTCATCATAATCCTCCTATAATGTCTCTTCATATATAAAAGTTCTGTATGCGTTTCATTTTATTAAGTTAAAAAATGTAAATTTGAATAATCATGCCAGTCCTCCTTATATCGGCTTCGAAATTAGTGTATAATAACTTTTGAACAAAGTAAACTAAAAAGGCTTAATTAGTTTACTTTGTATATTTTTCATTGACAAACTGTAATGCTGAAACTATGATAGTTCCATGAATATCGAACAACATACGTGTTTCGTTTCGAATTCAATTTACCCCGCATTAACGGGCAGTAAGACCCCCATCTCAAAATTCAGCGGAAGCAAAGAAGTTAGGTGGGGGTTGGGCTGCCCGTAAAAGCCCGATTGGTGAGGGCTAATAATCAGTGGGGGATGAACACAAACCTCACTGATTAAAGTTTCACTTTATCGCGCGATAAATTAGCAACTTTTACACATTTAATGAAGTTATTTAGTGGTGATACAACATTTAAATAACTTCATTTTTTTATCTATAGTTTGACAGTTTTAAAATTGCAATCAGGAGAGTGTTACACATGGGGAAAGATATAAGAAACCATTCGAAATGGTTTGTTTTTACATTATGTTTTATTGTTTTGTTAGGACCGATGAACGCTGTGTTATTTAATGTAGCGCTAGAGGATATTGCCAATGATTTATCAATTAGTCAATCGAAAGTAAGCTGGGTTGTAGTAGGGTATTCCTTAGTTGTCGGTATTGGTTCGATAATGTATGGAAAGCTGGCTGATCGTTACAGTGTAAAAAGACTATTAATTATTTCTATTATCATATTTGTAGCTGGTTCTATTGTTGGATTTGTGAATCAATCTTATGAAATTATCATTTTCGCAAGGTTAGTGCAGGCGAGCGGCGGAGCAGCGTTTATTGCGCTTAGTATGATTGCGGTGGCGAAATTAGTTGCTCCAGCTAAAAAACCAGGTGCGTTAGCAATGATTAGTTCTTCTATTGCATTAGCGGTTGGTATTGGACCTTTAGTAGGTGGGGCAATTACAAATACGTTAGGGTGGCCGTATTTATTTTTATTTATGGTTATTTCAATGATTGGTATTTTCTTACTCGTAAAATTTATGCCAGAAGGGGCGCGACATACAGATGAAGTGTTTCGCTTTGATTTCATTGGAGCAGTTTTATTATTTGTATTGATTACGACCATTTTATTAGGAGTTAATATTAATAGTTGGCTTTTTGTGTTATCTGTTGTTTTTCTATTTTTATTTAAGGCTCATATGAAGAGAACGGAGTCGCCGTTTATTGATATTGAGTTATTTACAAATAAACCATTACTTCGTTTAATAGCGGTCGGATTTATCATTAATGTGGCGTTATGTGCTAGTTTATTATTATTACCATTACTGTTAGGAAGAGGACATGGATTGTCTCCATTCGTTATTGGAATTGTATTGTTTATTGCATCTCTCTTTGGTATTGTATCTAGTTTTATTACCGGAAAGATTATTCCTTCGTTTGGGAATGTGAAGATGATGTATGTAGCTTCTGTAGTTATGATCATTGGCTTTTTAATTTTAGGGATTATTCCGGACGGGAACTTACTCTTTATTTTATTTGCGGTTATTTTAACATTTATGAGTTATTCGGCAATTCAAGTATCATTAAACACATTTATCCCGAAAACATTAAATCCAGCTAAAGTTGGAGTCGGTCTTGGTTTATATAATTTAATTAACTTTTTCGGTATGGCATTTGGACCAGCTGTAGCGAGCAAAATTATGGAATCTACAAATAGTTATCGATTGAATTTTATTTTGATTGTCATTTTAATTGCTGCTCATTTCTTCTTATTAATGGGAATGTCTTCTTTTCAAAAAAAGATGGAGCAATGAATATGCACTTTATATAGAAGAAACCGACTTTCTTATAGAAGGTCGGTTATTTTTCTATCTTGCAAATTACGAAAAAAAGGAGCAAAATAAAAAAGGTCCTAGTCTATACATGGGAAAATGAAAATTTTCATACAGAAGCATTTGAAGTGAGCGAACTTAAAGTGTGTAAAATATAATGATAAACATAAAAGATGATGAATGAGAAAACGGGTGATGAAGTTGAATAGAGCAATCGGTGTTATCGATTCAGGAGTTGGCGGTTTAACAGTAGCGAAGGAATTAATTCGTCAGTTGCCGAAAGAGCGTATCATATATTTAGGAGATACAGCACGTTGTCCTTATGGTCCACGTTCTCGAGAAGAAGTACGTCAATTTACGTGGGAAATGACAGAGCATTTACTAGATTTAAATATTAAAATGTTAGTTATTGCGTGTAATACAGCAACTGCAGTTGTATTAGAAGAGATGCAAAAACAATTACCAATTCCAGTAGTAGGAGTTATTCACCCAGGATCACGTACAGCTTTAAAAGTGACAAACACGTATCACGTTGGGATTATTGGAACGATTGGAACGGTGAAAAGTGGTGCATACGAAGAGGCGTTAAAGTCTATTAATAACCGTGTTATGGTAGAAAGTTTAGCTTGTCCACCTTTCGTTGAACTTGTAGAGAGTGGGAATTTCGAAAGTGAAATGGCGTATGAAGTTGTAAGAGAAACGTTGCAACCACTGAAAAGTACCGATATTGATACACTTATATTGGGGTGTACACATTATCCGATTTTAGGACCTGTTATTAAAAAAGTAATGGGAGATAAAGTGCAACTAATTAGTTCTGGTGATGAAACAGCACGTGAAGTAAGTACAATCTTATATCATAGTAAAATGTTGAATGAAGGAGAAGAACAAAGCGATCATCTCTTCTTAACAACAGGAAAAATAGGCTTGTTTAAAGAAATTGCATCAAAATGGTTCGGTCAACCGATTGAAAATGTGAAGCATATTCATTTAGAAAAAGAATAATAGTAGAATTTATATAAGTGAGCTCCTGAGAAATCAGGAGTTTTTGTTTTATCTTGCTATTTGCTGGGGAGTAAGACCCCTGTTGATTAAAGTTTCAATTTATAAGAGGCGCAGCTTGTTCTAAAACGTGAAACAGCTCGTATACATAATAGTACAAACTTAGATTTTAGGGGGGAATGGCATGCCTAAATCCACTTTTAAATGGGTTGTTGGTGCTACTGTGAGTGCTGTTTTACTAACAGGGTGTGGCTTTATAAATCAAGAGAAAGCAACTGAACAAATTGATCCGCCAAAACAAGTTACGTATACAGAGGGTGGGAAGAAAGAAGTAGCTAAAAAAGATAAGCAAGGGCAAATGGTAAATAGAGAACTATACCTTGTTGATAAAAATGGTTATGTTGTACCACAAACGTTAGCTATACCTACTCCGAAAGCAAATGAGACTGTGAAGCAAACGTTAGAATACCTTGTGAAAGATGGACCGGTAACGAATTTATTACCGAATGGGTTTCGTGCAGTCATTCCGGCGAATACAACGATGACCTTAGATTTGAAAAAGGACGGAACGGCAGTTATTGATTTCTCTAAAGAAATGAAAAACTATGCGAAAGAAGAAGAGCGTCAAATCGTTGAATCTATAGCTTGGACGTTGACGCAATTTACAGAGATAAAACAAGTGCAGTTCCAAATAAATGGTGAGAAATTGGCAAAGATGCCGGTTGGTGGTACACCGCTTGGTGAAGGAGTGAGCCGTGCAAATGGTATTAACTTCGATGATGAACAAGTAGCAGATGTAACAAATACAAAACCAGTCACACTGTATTTTATGGCGCAAAACAATAATAAACAGCAATACTACGTACCAGTCACACGCCGCGTTGCGGAAGGTAAAGAAAATGACTATGCAACAATTATAGATGAACTTGTAAAAGGTCCGATCCATCAATCGCTCCTGAATGATTTTAATCCAGGCGTTAAGCTTATTACGAATCCGAAATTACAAGACGGAAATCTTACATTAAACTTTAATGAAAATATATTTGTAAACCCAGATAAAAATATGATCTCAAATTACGTATTGAAGTCGTTAGTTTTATCTTTAACAGAAAAGAAAGGTGTGAAAAATATTTCTATTGAAGTGAATGGAAAAGCAAATCTTATAGATGAAAAGGGCGGAAAGTTAATAAAACCTGTAGATCGTCCAGAAAACGTGAATACAGGTAGTTTTTAATCGTCAATAATTTGATATACTTAAGTAAGAAAGAGGAATTGCTTTTTGGGTTCCTCTTCTTTTATTGTATACATATCATACATTTAAATTTGGCTATACTAACAAGTAGTTATGAGGAGGTTATTTTTATGCGAGTAGATGGTAGAGAGAAAACAGAATTACGCCATATACATATTCATACGAATTATTTAAAACATCCAGAAGGATCAGTGTTAATTGAGGTTGGGGATACAAAGGTAATTTGCTCAGCGACAATTGAAGAGCGTGTCCCGCCATTTATGCGTGGAGAAGGAAAGGGCTGGGTAACAGCTGAATATGCGATGATTCCACGTGCGACAGAACAACGTACAATTAGGGAGTCAAGCAAAGGGAAAGTAACAGGACGTACAATGGAAATCCAGCGCTTAATAGGACGAGCATTACGTGCGGTAGTTGATTTAGAAGCGCTTGGCGAGAGAACAGTTTGGATTGACTGTGATGTCATCCAAGCAGATGGTGGAACGAGAACAGCTTCTATTACAGGTGCATATGTAGCGATGGTATTAGCTTTCGAGAAATTATTACAAGCAGAAAAAGTATCTAAAATTCCAGTAAAAGATTATTTAGCAGCAACATCAGTAGGAATTGTTGAAGAGCAAGGTGTTGTTTTAGATTTAAACTATGCAGAAGATTCTAAAGCAGACGTTGATATGAATGTAATTATGACTGGAAAAGGTCAGTTCGTTGAAGTGCAAGGAACTGGAGAAGAAGCGACGTTTAGTAGAGCGCAGTTAAATGAATTACTTGATGCAGCAGAACAAGGCATTTTCCAACTGATTGATATGCAAAAAGAAGCGTTAGGTGACATCGTATCTCATATAGAGTAGAGGTGGAAAGTATGAAACAAGTTGTTGTAGCGACAAAAAATATGGGGAAAGTACGTGAATTTGCTGAGTTATTTGAGCGATTTGATTTAGAAGTGAAATCATTACACGATTTTCCTCATATTGAAGAAGTCGAAGAAACTGGTGAAACATTTGAAGAAAATGCGATCTTAAAAGCGGATAGTTTGAGTAGACAGTTGAATGCAATTGTAATTGCGGATGATTCAGGTCTTATTGTAGATGCGTTAAACGGGAAACCAGGCGTGTATTCAGCTCGTTTTGCTGGAGAGCCAAAAGATGATCAAGCGAATATTGATAAAGTTTTACAAGAATTAAATGAAATACCGTTTGATAAGCGTAAAGCTCGCTTCTACTGTGCATTAGCAGTAGCTTTCCCTGAAGGTGATAAAAAGCCTGTCATTGTAAACGGGACATGTGAAGGATTTATTTTAGAACAACGCCGCGGAGAAAATGGCTTTGGATACGATCCGATCTTTTATGTGGAAGAGTACAAAAAAGCAATGGCGGAATTAAGTTCAGATGAAAAAAATGCTATTAGTCACCGCGGACGTGCTCTTCGTAAGTTAGAAGAAAAAATCCCGGAATGGTTTTTAGGAGAATAAGGGAGAGAGAATGATGAAAGCTTTAATCGTAAGCGATAGTCATAGCTCTGTGAAGGAATTACAGCAGTTGAAAGAGAAGTATGAAGGGAAAGTAGATATCATGATTCATTGCGGTGATTCAGAGCTAACATCTGCTCATGAAGAAATGCAAGGTTTCCATGTTGTAAAAGGAAACTGTGATTATGCTAACTTTCAAGATGAAATTGTAACTGATGTAGATGGAATTCGCTTCTTAGTTGTGCATGGACATCGCCATAATGTGAAAATGACATTACAAACGCTAGCGTACCATGCTGAAGAAGTGGGAGCACAAGTTGCATGCTTCGGACATTCTCACGTATTAGGTGCGGAATTAATCGAGGGCGTTTTATTTATTAATCCAGGCAGTATTTTATTACCACGTCAGCGTGTAGAAAAGACATTTGCTTTATTAGAAATGGATGAAAATCAAATGGAAGTTCGTTTTGAAACGTTAGACGGACAACTAGTTGAACAGGCAGTTTTTAAAAGAGGATAAGAAAATTTATCCTCTTTTTAAAAAGGTGTTGACTTTATGTGTGGTTATACATATAATAAATATTGTCGATAGGGCAACGGCGCTAACGAAGAAAAGAAAATAACATATGCGGGTGTAGTTTAGTGGTAAAACAAGAGCCTTCCAAGCTCTGGTCGAGAGTTCGATTCTCTTCACCCGCTCCATGTCCCAGTAGCTCAGCCGGATAGAGCATACGCCTTCTAAGCGTACGGTCGGGAGTTCGAATCTCTCCTGGGACGCTAAAAAAACCTTGTTATCTTTTGATAACAAGGTTTTTTGTTTGGGTTATAAGTGTAGTTCATGCTTAATATTTGCGACCTTTCCTTTGATATTAAGCAGTTGCATATGTACTTCTTTTTCTTAAATAAAAAGAGGACCATTTATGCGCCCTATTCCTCTTATTTAATTTAAAGAATCAATAGGTTTATGATGGAACTCAAATCCATATCCAGATTCTCTTAATTGTTTACTTACAATATTATAAAACTCTTTACCATTCTAGTACGATTGAGCAGCAGTTATCGGAACTTATCCCTGTGAGTGTGTTACAATTAATAGAAGCGGAAAACGAGAATCTCCAATTGACTGGACCTGTGATTGGTTAGATGGTTTAAGAAGGTCGTATAAAAAAGGGAGATGGCGCAAAGATGGCGAGATCAAATGAGAATGATTTAACGGAGAAATTGGCAGAAGGCCACCGAAAATATGGTGATGGCAATTTTACAGTACAGAACATCGGTGATGAAACTAACCCGAATTGGACTGTCGTAAAAAATGTGAGGAAGGGATCGGCAGGCATTCGCGAAGGAGAAGATATATTAAGACTGCGATCAAAATATATAAAATAGTACGGAAATGGGCGGAGCGGGAGTTCGAATCTCTCCTGGTACGCTGCAAAAACCTTGTTATCTTTTGATAACAAGGTTTTCTGTTTAGTTATTAATAAACTTCTCAAATACAAAACCATAATCTTTCACATTATATTGTTTCTTCGTATCAACAAGCCAGTTAAAGGCAATCTCGTTCATTTCTTTAAATTGCTCTGCTAAATTTACTTGTGCGTTTGAAATGCGGCTAAAGGCATTAGATGCCATATCTAAACTTTTATGTGCATATTGTAATGTAATATCGTTGTCGTATGAAATTTCTTCGATTTTAAGTAAAGCCTTATATAAATCTTTTAATTCTTCAATATGTTTTTTATGAACATCAATTGAGTAATGTTCATCGCCCATTTGAAACTTAATTTCTACATCTAAATCAATCGTTCCTGCAGTTTCAAGTGCTACGTTTTTAATTTGATATTTGCTATAACTAAAGCGGCGTAGTGTACGTTTTTTACTTGTTGCGCTTGTACCGTCTAAGTGAATTAACCCTTTGTTTGTGAAGCAATATTCATCTGATTTCGATTTAATTAGAAAGTAAATTTTCTCCCCATCTTCATGCATTACATAATCATCGGCATCGACCTTATCATAGTCTTTAGGTGTAATAACAGAACCTACATCGCTTAGTCCTAATACATCTGCGGCCATTTTTTTAAACATATATAATCCCCCTTGTAAATTAAATTCTTAATTGTACAAAAATATATTAACATGATTTTCATCCTTTGTTTTCTTGTAATACGAAAATATCTGAAGGTAAGTTAAGAAAAGTAATGAATAATTATTTTGATCCTAAATTATTTAGTAAATCTATTAGTTTAAGATTGGATTCTCCGAAAAATAACCAAGAGAAAAAAGTTAATTTTGCAAGTGATTATAGAGAAATTCCGTGAAAGCACCTCAAGCTATGTGAGGTGTTTTTCTATCCTCTTTTGAAATCTTACAATTCTGTAAGGTAACTGTAAGGTAGTTCGATGGTAACAAATTGCTAATCTTTTATAATGAAGATAACAACGATAAAACGAGGAGGCAGAAATGATGAAAGGATTAGTTGTAACGGGCTTAACGGTTGCTTTTGGATTTGTAGCGTATGAGAAATTAACGTATGTAGTTGATGTTGTGAAACATTTGATTGCTTAGAGAAAACAGCCATGAGAGGGAAAGGGAATGAGTGAATGAATGGAATGGTTATTTGGAATTATAGGTACTTGTAGTGTAGTGTTATTGTTCTTTGTCCCAAGTGGTATACTTAGTTCGACAACAAGTTTGTTCTTCTTAAGTTTGTTTGCTTGTACGATGCTTATTATTATGTTTTTAATGAAGCGAAGTAAACCAATCTTCTATTTTAGCATGATTGTTATGGCAATTATTGTTCTCCAAATTATTACCCTTGTAATATACCCCACAATTATAAAAGCTTTCCATTAATGATGAATCCTCTGCGTTTGTTGCTGGGGATTTTTATTTGTACAATTTTAATTTTTAGTAGAGATTTATTCGTATTGGAATGTAAAAATTAAATATTTTCATATTTCAAACAAATAATTTGGGGATGTTGTGTTCTCATTACGCATTTGATATATTTACTTTGAACATAATTAAAATCAAGAAAAAGAGGCGGACGTATGGATAAAAAAGAAAATACGGTCGTATTGTTTCCGCAGCTATCAGAGCGCTATATTGATGAAGGTTTTTTAGCGTTGAAAGAGCGGAAGTTCGAAGATGCATTGCGCTGCTTTGAAATATTACGTCAGTATAATGCGGAAACGGAACAAACGGAATTAGCTTCAGTTATTTGTTTACTCGAATTAAAACGTATGGAAGAAGCGAAAGACAAATGTGAACAGTTGCTTAAAACAGGAGTTGTCTTATTTGGTGATATTCTTGAAACGTACGTGACTATTTTAGTTCAAACAAATGATTATGAAGGTGTTATTGAAACTGTTGAAAAGGTTTTACAAACGAAAGATATAATGCCTGATCAAAAGGAAAAATTAGCGCAGCTTGCTTTATTTGCAGAAGGTATGCTAAATGAGGGAGACGCATCGCTAGTGGATTCAAATTTTGAGTTGAATGAGTTTACTAATGAAATTTTTGGAGAAAACTTTGGACAGAAGCTAAGAGCGATTCAGCGACTTTCATTAAAAGACTTAGATCTTGCATTACCTGTTTTAAAGAAATTTTTAATAGATGAAGAGCAACACCCCTATTTGAAAACTTCTATTTTGTATAAAATGATAGAAAGTCAGGTAGAAGAGGAAATAGAGGTAGAAAAGTTTGGGAATACGATTAAGGTAATTCCAGCATTTACAGGTCATAATGAGGAGCAATCCAATAACATTATACATAAATTATCAAGTCGATTAGAGCAAAATTATCCCGATATATTTGAAGCGATGGTTACATATTGGAAAGAATTGCAAATTAGCATTTTCCCATTCGCTCTATTAATGGATAAAGAAGAGATTTGGTCAGCTGTTTTAGAGAGAATTGGAAGAAAGCGTTTCGGATTGGCTATTGATGAAGAAGAGCTTATGGCAGCATACAATATCGAATTGGAAGAGTTTCATATTGCCTATCAATGGTTATTACGTGTTGAAAGAGAAGGATATTTGCCCGTATAATTATGAAAAAGAATCGTTCAGTTCTTGAAACGAGCATATTCTATGTTATAATGTAAGGGTTGCAAAAGGCAGAAAACTGCCTGTTTGTAAGAGAAGAGAAGTGTAATTCTCTTACTTAATATGTTTCATATTATTCTCGAACAAAATATACCGTAGTTGTCTTCTGGGCAATTAGTAGATTGGAACATTATATCTGAAAGCTTTTGCTAGAGGATTATTTGTGTATTTGTTATTTCAAAAAAGAGATAATGAAGATCTTAATCTATAGAGGTATGTGCATACATTATTATAGTTGGAGGGAAAGAATAAATGTCTACAAAATGGGAAAAATTAGAAGGTAACGTTGGCGTTTTAACAATCGAAGTTGATGCTAAAGAAGTAAACAACTCTATCGACGCTGCGTTCAAAAAAGTAGTAAAAACAATTAACGTACCAGGTTTCCGTAAAGGAAAAATGCCTCGTCCATTATTCGAACAACGCTTTGGTATTGAATCTTTATACCAAGATGCTTTAGATATCATTTTACCAAAAGCATACGGTGAAGCGATTGAAGAAGCTGGTATCTTCCCAGTTGATCATCCTGAAATCGACATCGAGAAGTTCGAAAAAAATGCTAACCTTATCTTCACTGCAAAAGTTACAGTGAAACCTGAAGTTAAATTAGGTGAGTACAAAGGTTTAGCAGTAGAAAAAGTTGAAACAACTGTAACTGACGAAGATGTAGAGAACGAATTAAAATCTTTACAAGAACGTCAAGCTGAACTAGTTGTTAAAGAAGAAGGAACTGTTGAAAACGGTGATACAGCTGTAATCGACTTCGAAGGTTTCGTTGATGGCGAAGCATTTGAAGGCGGAAAAGGCGAAAACTACTCTCTAGCAATCGGTTCTGGTACATTCATCCCAGGTTTCGAAGAGCAAGTAATCGGTCTTAAATCTGGTGAGTCTAAAGACGTTGAAGTATCATTCCCAGAAGAGTACCATGCTGCTGAATTAGCTGGCAAACCAGCAACATTCAAAGTAACAATTCACGAAATCAAAACAAAAGAACTTCCTGAGTTAAACGACGAGTTCGCTAAAGAAGCAGACGAAGCGGTTGCAACTCTTGATGAATTAAAAGCAAAACTTCGCACAAACTTAGAAGAAGGCAAAAAGCACGAAGCTGAGCACAAAGTACGTGACGAAGTAGTAGAATTAGCTGCTGCTAACGCTGAAATCGAAATTCCAGAAGCTATGATCAACACTGAGTTAGATCGTATGGTTCGTGAATTCGAGCAACGTTTAAGCCAACAAGGTATGAACCTTGAGCTTTACTACCAATTCACAGGTACTGATGCTGACAAATTAAAAGAGCAAATGAAAGAAGATGCACAAAAACGTGTAAGAATCAATCTTGTTCTTGAAGCTATCATTGAAGCTGAAAACATCGAAGTTACTGAAGAAGAAGTAACTGCAGAAGTTGAAAAAATGGCTGAAATGTACGGTATGCCAGTAGACGCTATCAAGCAAGCTCTTGGAAGCGTAGACGCTTTAGCTGAAGATCTTAAAGTGCGTAAAGCTGTAGACTTCTTAGTAGAAAACGCTGCATAATAAAATAACAAGGCACGATTAAAATCGTGCCTTGTTTTATAAATATAGAAATATATTTATAAAACTTTTCGATGGAGAAGGAAAAGTTCCTTTACAAGTCGAATATACATATTTCAAAAGTTTTAAAAATTTTTTATTTGTACATAACTAGTCATATTATTTGTATTTCTCGCCACGTAGTGACATAATATGTATTTACATACGATACATTTATCGTGTACATACGAAGGCAAGAGGTTAGCACTTTGTAAGGGGTGTGAAAATATGTTTAAATTTAATGATGAAAAAGGGCAATTAAAATGTTCTTTCTGTGGTAAAACACAAACGCAAGTTCGAAAGTTAGTGGCAGGTCCAGGTGTTTACATTTGTGACGAGTGTATCGAACTTTGTACTGAAATTGTACAAGAGGAGCTTGCGAAGGACGAAGAAGTAGAATTCAAAGATGTACCGAAACCGGTAGAAATTCGTGAAATCTTAGATGAGTATGTCATCGGGCAAGATAGCGCGAAAAAAGCACTAGCGGTAGCGGTATATAACCATTACAAACGCATTAATTCTAACAGCAAAATTGATGATGTAGAATTAGCGAAGAGTAATATCGCACTTATCGGGCCAACAGGTAGTGGTAAAACATTACTGGCACAAACTTTAGCGCGTATTTTAAATGTTCCATTTGCAATCGCGGACGCAACATCTTTAACAGAAGCTGGATATGTTGGGGAAGATGTAGAAAATATCTTACTAAAATTAATTCAAGCAGCTGATTATGATGTAGAGAAAGCGGAAAAAGGAATTATTTATATTGATGAGATTGATAAAGTGGCACGTAAGTCCGAAAATCCATCAATTACACGTGATGTATCTGGTGAAGGTGTGCAGCAGGCACTTCTGAAAATTTTAGAAGGTACTGTAGCAAGCGTTCCACCTCAAGGTGGTCGTAAGCATCCGCACCAAGAGTTTATTCAAATTGATACAACGAACATCTTATTCATTTGTGGTGGAGCGTTTGATGGCATTGAGCCGATTATTAAACGTCGCCTTGGTGAAAAAGTAATTGGATTTGGTTCTGAGAAGAAAAATGCTGATGTAAATGAGAAGCATGTTTTATCTCACGTATTACCAGAGGATCTTTTAAGATTTGGTTTAATTCCAGAGTTTATCGGTCGTCTTCCAGTTATTGCGAACCTAGAGCCACTTGATGAAGATGCTCTTGTTGATATTTTAACGAAACCGAAAAATGCACTTGTTAAGCAATTCCAAAAATTATTGGAGCTTGACGATGTTGAGTTAGAGTTTGAAGAAGGTGCACTAATCGAAATTGCGAAAAAAGCAATTGAACGTAAAACGGGTGCTCGTGGACTTCGTTCTATTATTGAAGGCTTAATGCTTGATGTAATGTTCGAACTTCCATCTCGTAAAGATATCGAGAAGTGTATTCTTACAAAAGAAACAGTAGCTGATAATGAGCCGCCAAAATTGGTGTTACAAGACGGTACTGTACTTGATACAAAAACATCTGCATAATGAGAAAGGGAAACAGCAATTTTTATAATTGCTGTTTTTCTTTATGTTTAGCTACGTTCCTCCGCGGAAATACTAAGAGATAAAATATTGCGGGAGGAAATAAATAATGAGCTGGACAAATATATTTTTAGTTGTTCAACTTGTTTTTGGTGTAATTGTCGGATTGTATTTCTGGCATTTACTTCGAAATCAACGAACACAAAAAGTTTCAATTGATCGAGAATCGAAAAAAGAATTAGAACAGCTTCGTAAAATGCGTGAGATTTCTTTAACAGAACCGCTAGCAGAAAAGGTGCGTCCTACAACCTTTTTAGATATTGTAGGGCAAGAGGACGGAATTAAGTCGTTAAAAGCGGCTCTTTGTGGTCCGAATCCGCAACATGTAATCATATATGGCCCGCCAGGTGTTGGGAAAACAGCGGCAGCACGTCTTGTATTAGAAGAAGCGAAACGAAATCCTAAATCTCCATTTCGTACGAATGCAACATTTATTGAACTTGATGCGACAACAGCTCGGTTTGATGAACGTGGTATCGCAGACCCTTTAATAGGTTCGGTGCATGATCCGATTTATCAAGGTGCTGGGGCGATGGGGCAAGCAGGTATTCCGCAACCGAAAAAAGGTGCTGTAACAGATGCACATGGTGGTATTTTGTTTATTGATGAGATTGGCGAGCTCCATCCGATTCAAATGAATAAAATGTTAAAGGTGTTAGAAGATCGAAAAGTATTTTTAGAAAGTGCGTACTATAGTGAAGAAAATACGATGATCCCAACATATATACATGATATTTTCCAAAAAGGCTTACCGGCAGATTTTCGCTTAGTTGGAGCAACGACACGTTCGCCAGAGGAAATTCCTCCTGCTATTCGGTCACGTTGCTTAGAAGTATTTTTCCGTGAATTAGATACGGAAGAAATTCAAAAAGTAGCGAAAAATGCCGCGGAAAAAGTGGAAATGCAAATAGGTGAAAATGGTATTGAAATGATCGGGATGTATGCAAGGAATGGACGAGAAGCGATTAATCTCGTGCAAATCTCTGCTGGTATGGCGATAAATGAAGAACGTTCTTTCATTAAGGATGAAGATATAGAGTGGGTTGTTCACTCAAGTCAGCTTACACCGAAATATGAAAAGCACATTTATCCGATTCCAAGGATTGGTCTTGTAAATGGTCTTGCTGTATACGGACCAAATACAGGTGCGTTATTAGAAATTGAAGTAACAGCAATCAAGGCGAAAGATAAAGGATCGGTAAATGTTACCGGAATTGTGGAAGAAGAAAGTATTGGTAGTCAAACGAAATCGATTCGTCGTAAAAGTATGGCGAAAGGCTCTGTTGATAATGTATTAACAGTACTTCGTTCTTTAGATGTGTTGCCAGAAGGATATGATATACATATTAATTTTCCAGGTGGTATCCCAATTGATGGACCTTCTGCAGGAATCGCTATGGCAACAGGTGTATATTCTGCGGTGCACCGCACGTATGTAAATAATGAAGTAGCGATGACAGGGGAAATAAGTATACACGGAGAAGTAAAACCTATTGGTGGCGTGTACGCAAAAATAAAAGCTGCGAAAAAAGCGGGAGCTAAGAAAGTCATTATTCCTGCTGAAAATATGCAACCATTTTTGTATACGATCAAGGGAATTGAAATTATTCCTGTCCGTAAGTTAAAAGAAGTATTTGAGTTAACGTTTATGCAAGAAAATATGCATAGAGAGCTAGATGTACATACTCACGTAGACGAAACAGATGCACAATCTATGTAAAAATAAACAATAATAAAATTTGCCAGACTTCGTTTAAGTTTGTATGCTTAATCGGAGTCTTTTTTCTTTTCGTGAGGTAGAAAAACAAGCTATTTACAATTGCGCGGAATCTCAGCAATTGCATCTAGGTGTATTGTAATATAAAATAGTTGAACAGGAGTTTAATTTATTATGGAGGTGCTATGTCTAGTATGAATACGAACGAAAGAATCGTGCCCCTCCTACCATTAAGAGGCGTTCTCGTATATCCAACGATGGTTTTGCATCTTGATGTAGGACGTGATAAATCGATACAAGCACTAGAGCAGGCGGCAATGGATGAAAATATCATCTTTTTAGCAATGCAAAAAGAAATGAATATCGATGATCCGAAAGAAGATGACATATATAGTGTAGGTACGGTGGCGAAAGTGAAGCAAATGTTAAAATTGCCGAACGGTACGCTTCGTGTCCTTGTGGAAGGTTTACATAGAGCAGAAGTAATAGAGTTTATCGAAGAAGAAAATGTAGTACAAGTGTCTATTAAAACGGTAACTGAAGAAGTAGAAGATGATTTAGAAGAGAAAGCTTTTATGCGTACGTTACTGGAGCATTTCGAACAATATATTAAAGTCTCGAAAAAAGTTTCAAATGAAACATTTGCAACGGTAGCTGATGTGGAAGAACCAGGGAGATTAGCTGATTTAATTGCTTCTCACTTGCCGATTAAAACGAAGCAGAAACAAGAGATTCTAGAGATTGTATCTGTAAAAGAACGATTACAAACACTTATTTCAATTATTCAAGATGAACAAGAGTTACTTAGCCTAGAAAAGAAAATTGGGCAAAAAGTGAAACGTTCCATGGAGCGCACGCAAAAAGAATATTTCTTACGTGAGCAAATGAAGGCGATTCAAACTGAACTTGGCGACAAAGAAGGCAAGGGCGGAGAAGTAGAAGAACTTCGTGAGAAAATTGAACAGTCAGGAATGCCGGAAGAAACAATGAAGGCTGCGCTGAAAGAATTAGATCGTTATGAAAAGTTACCAGCAAGTTCTGCGGAGAGTGGTGTTATTCGCAATTATATTGATTGGTTATTAGCGCTTCCGTGGACAGAGGCAACAGAAGATATAATTGATCTTGCTCATTCGGAAGAGATTTTAAATAACGATCATTACGGTCTTGAAAAAGTGAAAGAGCGTGTACTTGAATATTTAGCTGTACAGAAGTTAACGAATTCATTAAAAGGACCTATCCTTTGTTTAGTAGGCCCTCCTGGGGTCGGCAAAACTTCGTTAGCGCGTTCAATTGCAACATCATTGAATCGTAACTTCGTCCGTGTATCTCTTGGTGGTGTGCGTGATGAATCTGAAATTCGTGGTCACCGCCGTACATATGTTGGAGCAATGCCAGGACGCATTATTCAAGGTATGAAAAAGGCGAAAACAGTTAATCCAGTCTTCTTATTAGATGAGATTGATAAAATGTCTAACGATTTCCGTGGAGATCCATCAGCGGCATTACTTGAAGTATTAGATCCAGAACAAAACCATAACTTCAGTGATCATTACATTGAAGAGCCATATGATCTATCAAAAGTTATGTTTGTAGCAACTGCTAATACACTTTCAAGTATTCCAGGTCCATTACTTGACCGTATGGAAATCATTTCGATTGCTGGCTATACAGAACTTGAAAAAGTACACATTGCTCGTGAGCATTTATTGCCGAAACAATTAAAAGAACATGGCTTACGAAAAGGTAATTTACAAGTGCGTGATGAAGCGCTGCTTGAGATTATTCGTTATTATACACGTGAGGCTGGTGTTCGTACGCTAGAGCGCCAAATTGCAAAAGTTTGCCGTAAAGTAGCGAAGATTATCGTTACAGCAGAACGTAAACGTATCGTTGTGACAGAGAAAAAGATTGTTGATTTACTTGGTAAACACATATTCCGTTATGGGCAAGCTGAAAAAACAGACCAAGTTGGTATGGCAACAGGTCTAGCTTACACAGCAGCAGGCGGCGATACACTTGCCATTGAAGTTTCTGTAGCGCCAGGAAAAGGGAAACTAATTTTAACAGGGAAACTTGGGGATGTTATGAAAGAATCAGCACAAGCTGCGTTTAGTTATATACGTTCTCGTGCAGAAGAGCTTCAGATCGATCCGAATTTCCATGAGAAAAATGATATTCATATTCACGTTCCAGAAGGAGCGGTTCCAAAAGACGGACCGTCAGCAGGTATTACGATGGCAACGGCACTTATTTCTGCGCTAACAGGTATTCCTGTAAGTAAAGAAGTGGGTATGACAGGTGAAATTACACTTCGTGGTCGTGTATTACCAATTGGTGGTTTAAAAGAAAAAACATTAAGTGCTCACCGCGCAGGCTTAACAAAAATTATTTTGCCAGCAGAAAACGAGAAAGATTTAGATGATATTCCAGAGAGCGTAAAAGAAAACCTTACGTTTGTGCTTGCATCTCATTTAGATGAAGTATTGGAGCACGCATTAGTAGGAGTGAAACAATGAAAGTAACAAAAGCAGATATTGTAATTAGTGCTGTTAAACCAGAACAATATCCAGACAGTGATTTACCAGAAATTGCATTAGCAGGTCGTTCAAATGTGGGGAAGTCTTCCTTTATTAATAAAATTTTAAATCGTAAAAAGTTAGTACGTATTTCTTCTAAACCAGGAAAAACGCAAACGCTGAACTTTTTCTTAATCAATGAGATGATGCACTTTGTTGACGTTCCAGGTTATGGATATGCGAAAGTATCTAAATCGGAGCGCGCTGCATGGGGGAAAATGATTGAAACGTACTTTACAACGCGTGAACAATTAGACGCAGCTGTATTAGTAGTTGATTTACGTCACCAACCAACAAGTGATGACGTGATGATGTATGATTTCTTAAAGCATTATGAAATCCCAACAATTATTATTGCGACGAAAGCCGATAAAATTCCGAAAGGGAAATGGCAAAAGCATTTAAAAGTTGTAAAAGAAACGCTTGCTGTTGAAATTGGCGATGAAATTGTTCTATTCTCTTCTGAAACAGGACTTGGAAAAGAAGAAGCGTGGAAAGCAATTCATAAATTTACAAAAACAAAAAACGCGTGACGAATGTCGCGCGTTTTTGTTTTGCTAAATTTTTTAGCGTACGTTTAATGTAACTTCAATATTTCCTCGTGTTGCTTTCGAGTAAGGACATACACCGTGAGCCGCTTCCACAAGTTCTTGTGCTTCGCTATGTGAAACGCCAGCCACATGTACATCAAGTACAGCAGATAGGCCGAAACCACCATCTGTATCTTTTCCGATAGAAACGTGAGCAGTTACTTCTGTACTTTCTACTTTCACACGTTTTGTACGAATGACAAGTTGTAATGCACTATCGAAACAAGCTGCATAACCAGCTGCAAATAGTTGTTCTGGATTTGTTGCTTCTCCGCCTGCACCACCTAGTGCTTTCGGCATTTTTACATCAAGATTTAATATGCCATCATCTGAAACTACTTTCCCATTTCTTCCACCTGTTGCTGTTACTGAAGCAGTATATAATTTATCCATATTTATTCCCCTTTTCCATCATTAATTGTTTTCATTGTGTCAATCAGTTTATTTAGTTGAATTAATAAAGAGCGATATTCTTGCTCTGTAATTCCTAAGTTTGTAGCCATCGTTGTCGGTAATGAACAAGCCTTTTCCTTTAAATCTTTGCCCTGTTCTGTTAATTCAATACAAACTTTTCGCTCGTCTTCTTTGGAACGAACACGTTTTACAAGTTTTAATGATTCCATACGTTTTAACATAGGTGTTAACGTACCAGAATCTAAAAATAGACGTTCTCCAATTTCTTTTACTGTTAGTCCATCTTGCTCCCATAGTACGAGTAAAGTAATGTACTGGGGATACGTAATACCCATTTCTTCTAAATAAGGTCGATAAAAACGAGTAACCTCTCTAGAGCAGGCGTAAATAGAAAAACAAAGTTGGTTATCTAGATGCAAAGAGTCTTCTGTCATAAATAACTCCCTTCTAATTAAGTTGTGCACAATTTAATTTTGTAAAACCAATATAACGAAAAAGAAACACAATGTCAAATACATTGTATTGAGAAAGTCTTTGTTACATTTTGGAACAATCATACATATTTTCCTTCATGATGAAAGAAGATAGGGAAGATGATGTTATAATTTATATGGAATAGTTTCCATCACTTGATTATGAGGGCTTTTTTTGGTAACGTACAAATAGAGTTATTAATTTATAATCATTATAAAGTAGAAATTTTTTTATTAGTGTTACTGAATCTCCTGTATTACATACGGAGAATAATTAAAAAATAATCGGTTGTTCACACGATTGTCAGATTCATAAGAGGAAAGTTGTATTATGATAGTAGATAAAGTGATAAAACGGGTGAAGGGGGACATGCTGCGTGCATATTCTTGTTGTTAGTGTAAATTATCGAACAGCCCCTGTAGAATTTCGTGAGAAACTCACATTTCAGGCAGCAGAACTAGAGCGAGCGATGACTACATTACAAAATCAAAAGAGCGTGTTAGAGAATGTCATTGTATCAACTTGTAATCGCACTGAGATTTATGCTGTTGTCGATCAATTACACACGGGACGGTATTATATTAAGAAGTTTTTAGCTGATTGGTTTCAGCTTGAAATAGAAGAAGTCGCGCCATATTTAACTATTTTTGAACAAGATGGCGCAATAGATCATTTATTCCGCGTAACGTGCGGTTTAGATTCAATGGTAGTCGGAGAAACGCAGATTTTAGGTCAAATAAAAGATAGCTTTTTAGAAGCGCAACAAGTTAAAGCAACAGGCACAATTTTTAATGAATTGTTTAAGCAAGTCATTACATTAGCAAAACGTGCCCACTCAGAAACAACAATTGGTGAAAGTGCGATGTCTGTTAGTTATGCTGCTGTTGAGCTTGGAAAGAAAATATTTGGCGAGTTAACAGATTGTCATGTGCTTATTCTTGGTGCTGGTAAAATGGGCGAACTTGCACTACAAAACTTATATGGAAGTGGTGCTCGTAAAGTAACAGTTATGAATAGGACGCTTTCGAAAGCAGAAGTAATGGCTGAGAAATATATGGGACATGCAAAATCGTTAAGCGAATTACAATGTGCATTATTAGAAGCAGATATTTTAATTAGTTCAACTGGTGCATCTGAGTATGTCATTACGAAAGAGATGATGACAAAGGTGGAGAAAATGCGCTCTGGTCGTCCATTATTTATGGTTGACATTGCAGTGCCGCGTGATATTGATCCAGCGATTGATGAGCTAGAAGGTTCTTTCTTGTATGATATTGATGATTTACAAGGAGTAGTGGAGGCAAACCGTGCTGAGCGTTTGAAAGAGGCAGAGAAAATTCAATTTATGATTGAAGAGGAAATTGTTCTATTTAAAACGTGGTTAAGTACACTTGGTGTTGTTCCATTAATATCAGCTCTTCGTGATAAGGCACTTGCAATCCAAAGTGAAACGATGGTAAGCCTAGAGCGAAAAATACCAAACCTTAGTGATCGTGAGAAAAAAGTTATTAGTAAGCATACGAAAAGTATTATTAATCAATTATTAAAAGACCCAATTTTAGTAGCGAAAGAAATAGCTGCTGAAGAGGGAGCGAGCGAAAAATTAGCGTTATTTGCAAAGATTTTTGATTTAGAAACGGAAGAAGTAGAGAGTCGTGCGGAAGAAGTAGAACATAAAAGAGTGTGGACACCATCCGTTCCATCTTTATAATTTGGAAGGATGATCGGATGAGTTTTTTAAATAACAGTATTATTTATCATATTGCAATTATTTTATATGCTTGTAGCATTAGTTTATATTTTATAGATTATTTCCAAAGTAACCGAAAGGCGAACCGATTTGCTTTTTGGTTACTTGCGATTGTATGGGTCCTGCAGTCTATTTTTATGTTGCTTAGAGCTACAGATTCAGAAACGAATCCTATTTTAACTTTATTATCAGGGATTTATTTTTATGTTTGGTTATTGATTACGATGTCGTTAGTTATTAATCGATTTATGAGAATTGACTTTTTAGTCTTTTTTACAAATGTTGTAGCATTTGGCGTAAGCGCTTTTTCTATTTTTACACCGCTCGGAAAGATGTCGCCAGTACTTGCGGAACAATTAGTTTCAGAACTTGTATACGTGCATGTCGGTATGGCAATTATTTCTTACGCAACGTTTACTGTATCGTTCATTTTTTCTATTATGTATTTATTGCAATATCGCCTATTAAAAAAGAAAAAATGGAATGCGAGATTAAGAAGGTTAGGGAATTTACCGAAGCTAGAATCTATGTCTTACGGATTAAATTTATTTTCTGTTCCATTTTTCTTACTAGCAATTTTATTAGGATGTATATGGGGATATACAAAATTGGATAATTTCCATTGGTATGATACGAAAGTAATCGGATCTTTTGTCGTTCTATTTGTGTATTGCACAGGTTTATATTTACGAGCGGCAGATGTGTTGCAAGGTAAGAAAATTGTACAGTGGAATATCGGATCGTTTCTCGTAATGCTAGTAAACATTTTTCTATTAAGCAGTTTGTCCAATTTCCACTTTTGGTATTTATAATGAGGAGAGAGAATTATGCGCAAAATTATTGTAGGATCACGAAAGAGTAAACTAGCATTAACGCAAACAAACTGGTTTATTGATCAGTTAAAAGCCCTAGGTCTACCATATGAATTTGAAGTGAAAGAAATTGTCACAAAAGGTGATGTTATTTTAGATGTTACTCTTTCAAAAGTAGGCGGAAAAGGCTTGTTCGTTAAAGAAATTGAGCATGCGTTACTTACGAAAGAAATCGATATGGCTGTACATAGTATGAAAGATATGCCAGCCGTACTTCCAGAAGGTTTAATGATTGGCTGTACACCAAAGCGTGTTGACCCTCGTGATGCTTTTATCTCAAAAAATGGAGCATCGTTTAAAGAGTTAGCGGAAGGTGCTATTCTAGGTACGAGTAGTTTAAGACGTAGTGCACAGCTACTCGCTGCGAGACCAGATTTACAAGTGAAGTGGATTCGCGGGAATATCGATACACGTTTACGTAAATTAAAAGAAGAAGATTACGATGCGATTATTTTAGCGACAGCTGGATTACAAAGAATGGGCTGGGATAATGATGTTATTACAGAACATTTAGATGATACGTTATGTGTACCTGCTGTAGGACAAGGTGCATTAGCGATTGAGTGTCGTGAGGATGATAAGGATTTATTGCAGTTGTTAGCGCATATTAATGATACGATAACAGAAAGAACAGTGGCAGCGGAGCGAGTATTTCTTCATAAACTTGAAGGTGGATGCCAAGTTCCAATTGCTGGATATGCAACCCTTACAGAAAACGATGCAATCGAATTAACAGCTCTTGTCGGCTCTATGGATGGCTCCGTTTTATTAAAAGAGACAGTAGTGGGTACTAATCCTGAGGAAGTAGGGTTAGAGGCCGCGGACCGTTTAATTAAACAAGGCGCCAAAGAACTCATTCTTGCTGCAAATAAGGAGCAACAATAAATATGAACGCTCTCGCTGGAAAAACGGTATTGATTACACGTGCCCAGCATCAAGCGAAACAAATGAGTGTAGCAGTGAAAGAAAAGAGCGGAATTCCATTGGAAATTCCGCTTTTGCGTATGGAAGGTATGTCTCATAGGCAAATTCAACATATTGAAGAGCAGCTACATTCATACGACTGGGTTATTTTTACGAGCAGAAATGGTGTAGCTTTTTTTCTAGATAGTTTAAAAAAGAAACTACCGCTAACCATTAAAATCGCTGCGGTAGGTGTGAAAACAAAATTAGAGTTAGAAAAAAGGGGCTATCAAGTTCATTTTGTTCCGACTTCATTTGTTGCAGAAGCATTTGCAGAAGAGTTTCTAAAAGAATTAAGTGGAAACGAACGTATTTTATTTCCGAAAGGGAATTTAGCAAGAGAGGTAATTCCGGTTGCACTTCGGGAAATTGGTGTTTCTCTAGATGAGCTAATCGTATACGGTACGAAAGTGAATATAGAAAAAAAGCAAGAACTTATAGCAGCATTGAAGTTAGGGAAAGTAGACATTATTACATTTACGAGCCCTTCAACTGTTACTAGTTTTGTTCGTTTACTTGAGGGTACAAACTGGAGAGAATGGACAAAAAAATGTACAATTGCTTGTATAGGACCTATTACGGAAAAAGAGGCAAGTCTTTATTTTCCGTCTGTTATTGTGCCGAAAGAGTACACTGTAGAAGCATTACTACAATATGTTTGTGAATCTATAAAATGAAAGAATGGGGATAGAAATCTATGAACTCTTTACAATTTAATCGTCATCGTCGTTTAAGACAAAGCGGGGGCATGCGTGCACTTGTGCGTGAAACGTTTTTACATACGGAAGATTTTATTTACCCTATTTTTGTATTAGAAGGTGAAAATGTTCGTAATGAAGTTCCTTCTATGCCGGGCGTATATCAAATGTCTTTAGATTTATTGCAAGCTGAAATGCAAGAAGTTGTTGATTTAGGTATTCGTTCTGTTATTGTATTTGGTTTACCTGCTGAAAAGGATGAAGTTGGATCATCAGCATATTGTGATCATGGAATTGTACAACGTGCTATTCAGCAAATTAAAGGTGATTTCCCTGAGCTAGTAGTAGTTGCAGACACATGTTTATGTCAATTTACAAGCCATGGTCATTGCGGTGTAATTGAAGATGGGATTATTTTAAATGACGAGTCTCTTGCAGTTCTTGCGAAAACAGCTGTAAGTCAAGCGAAAGCAGGAGCGGATATTATTGCGCCATCAAACATGATGGACGGCTTCGTAACAGCAATTCGTCATGCATTAGACGAAAATGGTTTTGGACACGTGCCAGTTATGTCGTACGCTGTGAAATATTCATCAGCATTTTATGGACCATTCCGTGATGCTGCGCACGGTGCACCGCAATTTGGTGACCGTAAAACATATCAAATGGATCCGGCAAACCGTATGGAAGCATTCCGTGAAGCAGAATCAGATGTAATGGAAGGTGCAGATTTCTTAATCGTAAAACCAGCTCTTTCTTACTTAGATATCGTTCGTGATGTGAAAAATAACTTTAATTTACCAGTTGTCGCTTATAATGTAAGTGGTGAATATTCGATGATTAAAGCGGCAGCGCAAAATGGTTGGATTAATGAAAAAGAAGTTGTTCTTGAAAAATTAATTAGTATGAAACGTGCAGGGGCAGATTTAATTATTACGTATCATGCAAAAGATGCAGCAAGATGGTTACAAGAAGGAGGCGCTAAATAATGAAAAAGTTTGATAAGTCAATTGCAGCGTTTGAAGAGGCGCAAGACTTAATGCCTGGTGGCGTAAATAGCCCGGTTCGTGCCTTTAAGTCTGTTGGGATGAATCCGTTGTTTATGGAGCGTGGAAAAGGCTCTAAAGTATATGATATCGATGGGAATGAATACATCGACTACGTATTATCATGGGGTCCTTTAATTCATGGTCATGCAAATGATCGTGTTGTAGAAGCGTTAAAATCTGTTGCTGAAAGAGGTACAAGCTTCGGTGCACCAACAGAAATTGAAAATAAATTAGCAAAACTTGTTATTGAGCGCGTCCCATCAATTGAGATTGTGCGTATGGTTAACTCTGGAACGGAAGCAACAATGAGTGCACTACGTTTAGCTCGTGGTTATACAGGTCGTAATAAAATCTTGAAATTTATTGGTTGTTACCACGGTCATGGTGATTCGTTATTAATTAAAGCTGGTTCTGGTGTGGCGACTTTAGGTTTACCAGATAGTCCTGGTGTACCAGAAGGTGTAGCGAAAAATACGATTACAGTAGCTTATAACGATTTAGAAAGCGTAAAATACGCGTTTGAACAATTCGGTGATGATATTGCTTGTGTAATTGTAGAACCAGTAGCAGGAAATATGGGGGTTGTTCCTCCGCAGCCTGGATTTTTAGAAGGTCTTCGTGAAGTAACAGAAGAAAACGGTGCATTGCTTATTTTTGATGAAGTAATGACAGGGTTCCGAGTAGCTTATAATTGTGGCCAAGGTTATTATGGCGTAACGCCTGATTTAACATGCCTAGGTAAAGTAATCGGTGGTGGTTTACCGGTAGGAGCATACGGTGGTAAAGCGGAAATTATGCGCCAAGTTGCGCCAAGCGGACCGATTTACCAAGCTGGTACTTTATCAGGTAACCCACTTGCAATGGCGGCAGGTTATGAAACGTTAGTACAGTTAACGCCAGAATCATATGTAGAATTTGAGCGTAAAGCTGAAATGTTAGAAGCTGGATTACGTAAAGCAGCTGAAAAACATGGCATTCCGCATCATATTAACCGTGCAGGCTCTATGATTGGTATTTTCTTTACAGATGAACCCGTTATTAATTACGATGCAGCAAAATCTTCAAACTTAGAATTCTTTGCGGCTTACTATCGTGAAATGGTAGAACAAGGTGTATTCTTACCACCATCTCAATTCGAAGGTTTATTCTTATCGACAGCACATAGTGATGCAGATATTGAAGCGACGATTGCAGCAGCTGAAATTGCAATGTCAAAATTAAAAGCGTAGTGTATTAGAGAAAATCGCTCTCCATAAGGGGAGCGATTTTTTTTATTCATAAAGTAAGCTTCCCACACATAAATCTGTAATGACATATAGTTTGGGAGGGGGAAAAGAAGTGGCTACAGATCATTCATTACGATTTTCATTAAAAGAATCTGTGTGGTTCCAAAAAGGACAGGAAGTCGAAGAACTTTTGTCAATTTCGTTAGATCCAGACGTTGAGATAGAAGAGCTTGATCATGAAGTAATCGTGAGAGGACAATTAGATTTAACGGGAGAGTATGTTGCACGAAAAGATGATTCCGCGTATTCATTAAGAGAACTATCGCCAGCAAAGTCAATTGATTATGTAAAAACAAGAGAAGATGGGGTTAATGAACTTGTTCATTCCTTTCCACTTGAAATATCAATTCCGAGAAATCGAGTGAAAGTAATTGAAGAGCTATATGTATCAATCGAGGAATTTGATTATGAATTAAAGGAAAATGGTTGCTTACAATTATTAGCGGATATATCTATTACCGGTTTGTGTGATGAAGAGAGAAGCGAGGATGAAGTTGAAGAGGAAGAAACGGTATATGCTGAGTTAGAAGAAGATTCAGCGCAAGAGGATGAAAATAGACCGGCGCCGCATGTAGAAGAACCAGCATATAAGGAATCAGATGAGTGGGAAGATTACGCGTTTGAACCGTTCCAATTAGAGGAAAGAAAAGAGCAGGAATTAGAAGAAGAGAAAATAGAAGAACATGAATTTGTGGAACGTGAAGAGGAGCAAGAAACAACGCCGCAATTTGAACTGTTCGGACGAAAAGATTTCAAGAAAGAAAAAGCGAAAAAGCAGGAAGAACAAGAAGAAGAGTACTCACAGCGAGATGAAAATGCGCTTTATTTAACAAAACTATTTACGAAAGAACCGGAAGAAGAATTTACAAAGTTAAGAATGTATTTCGTGCAAGAAGGGGATACAATTGAATCTATTGCAGACCGTTATGAAACGTCTGTACAAAATTTATACCGTGTCAATCAAACAGAAGATATATTTTTAAATACGGGGCAAATTATTTATATTCCCGTTTCAAGGGTAAAGGCGAAATAAGGAAGTGAGTGTTTTCACTCACTTCCTTTCTTAGAGGCTATGTTTTGAATAGAAAGGGTTATTCGTATGGATATTGAGTTGCGAAATCACTATGAACCTATCGTGAGGCAATATAGATTGGATACGCAGCATATGGAAGAGCACGGAAATGTAATGAAAATTTATACGAATCAAGGTCCATATGCACTCAAGAAAATAGAAGGCAGAAAGTTAGAGCGGAATAACTTTCTGCATCATATTCAATATTTGAAGGAGAAAGGTTTTTCAAATTATGTACCTATATATCATGCGACGGATGGAAGTTATATTTTAAGTGACGGGACGTATAATTATTATTTAATGCCTTGGTTAGAACGTGCAGAAGGAAACGGTGAGGACAATGATCAATACCATAAAATGTTTCAGACACTTGGAACGTTGCATCAAAAAACTGTGAAGGAAGAAACGTATACGGAAGAAGATTTAGAAAAACATTATACAAGTATATCCGATCGTTGGGAAAATGATGGTGAGATGTTAGAAGAGTTTCTCGTAGAATCTGAATCAAAATGGTATATGTCCCCGTTTGAATTGCAATATTGTACGTACTATCATCATGTAATGAGAGCGCGTGAATTTGCAACGAAGCAATTAAATGAGTGGAACGATGCGATGAAAGAAAAAGAGAAAACGCGTATTACTTTTGTGCATGGTAATGTGTCACTGAATCATTTTTTATTTGACTATGAGCGGAATGGCTATTTTATTAGTTTAGAAAAATCGAAGTTTGCAACGCCTGTGCAAGATATAGTAGGTTTTTATTCACGGTCTTTAAACACATATCCAATCGCAAGAAGTGATCGGTTTGAATGGTTTCAAATGTATCAAAAAAATTTCCCTTTTACGAAAGAAGAGCAACTACTTATGTTTGCGTATATGACGTATCCATCACAATTTATTCGGCAAATCCAGTCTTATAAGAAAAGAAGAGATAATCGCAACGAGGAAAATGAACTGCGCGGAGTAAAGAGTTTGCAACAATCGCATTGGCTCGTTAGCAATATAGAATATTTCCTGTCACAATTACAAGCTGCCCAGCAAGGGAACGGATAAAGTAAACATTCCCCGCTGATGATTAGCCTTCACCAATTGGGCGTTTACGGGCAGCAGGGCTCCCATCTAACTTCTTTGCTTCAGCTGAGTTTTGAGGTGGAGGTCTTACTGCCCACAAATAGCGTGGTAAAGAAGATAAGTAGAGGATTCTACTTATCTTCTTTTTGGCACGAAAAGCTGTAGTTTTAAATTTATCTTGACGAATAAGGTTTCGTTTTTTACACTATTGTATATAATAATTAACAATCATATAAATGCCTTGAAGGGGAAGAGTATAACATGAAACGTCTTCAGAGAGGAGAATCATTAGCTGGGAGATTCTCTAGATAGTTATGTTAGAAGGTAGCCCTGGAGCATCTTTTCTGAACAGAATAGTTCTTATTAGGAAAAGACGGATTTGTCCGTTATCAAATTAAGAGTATAAGCAAATTATGAATTTGTTTGTAAATAAAGGTGGTACCGCGATGTCCCTCGTCCTTTTTGGATGAGGGACATTTTTTATTTTAAGGAGGGAAAATAATGTCAAACACGGAAAAGAATTTACCAACTAAATATGATCATATGTCCGTTGAAGAAGGCCTTTATCAATGGTGGCTTGAAGGCAAATATTTTGAAGCAACAGGAGACGAGAAGAAACAACCGTATACAATTGTAATTCCACCTCCGAACGTAACTGGTAAGTTACACTTAGGTCATGCTTGGGATACAACTCTTCAAGATATTTTAACTCGTACGAAGCGTATGCAAGGATACGATGTACTATGGCTTCCAGGAATGGACCATGCTGGTATCGCAACACAAGCGAAAGTAGAAGGAAAACTTCGTGAAGAAGGTATTTCACGTTACGATCTTGGCCGTGAAAAATTCCTTGAAAAAGCTTGGGAGTGGAAAGAAGAGTACGCTTCTCACATTCGTCAACAATGGGGGAAAGTTGGTTTAGGACTAGACTATTCTCGTGAACGTTTCACATTAGACAAAGGTTTATCAGATGCGGTTAATAAAGTATTCGTTCAATTATACGAAAAAGGCTTAATTTACCGTGGTGAATATATCATCAACTGGGATCCAGCAACACGTACAGCTCTTTCTGATATTGAAGTAATTCATAAAGAAGTTCAAGGTGCATTCTACCATATGAACTATCCGTTAACAGATGGTTCTGGTCATATTCGTCTTGCGACAACTCGTCCAGAAACGATGCTTGGTGATACAGCAGTAGCAGTTCATCCAGAAGACGATCGTTACAAACATTTAATCGGAAAAACAGTTACACTTCCAATCGTAGGCCGTGAGATTCCGATTATTGCTGATGAGTACGTAGAAAAAGATTTCGGAACGGGCGTTGTAAAAATTACACCAGCTCATGACCCGAATGACTTTGAAGTAGGTAACCGTCATGACTTACCACGCATTTTAGTAATGAACGAAGATGGAACAATGAACGAAAAAGCTGGTAAGTATAACGGTATGGATCGTTTCGAATGTCGTAAAGAATTAGTAAAAGACTTACAAGAAGCTGGCGTATTAGTAGAAATCGAGCCACATATGCATTCAGTAGGTCATAGTGAGCGTAGCGGTGCAGTTGTTGAGCCTTATTTATCAACACAGTGGTTCGTAAAAATGGCTCCACTTGCTGAAAAAGCAGTAGCGCTTCAACAAAAAGAAGAAGAAAAAGTAACGTTCGTACCAGAGCGTTTTGAAAACACATATTTACGTTGGATGGAAAATATTCATGACTGGTGTATTTCTCGTCAATTATGGTGGGGACACCGTATTCCAGCTTGGTACCATAAAGAAACTGGTGAAGTATACGTAGGTACAGAAGCACCAGTAGATATTGAAAACTGGAATCAAGATAACGATGTACTTGATACATGGTTCAGTTCAGCGTTATGGCCATTCTCAACACTTGGTTGGCCAAATGAAGATTCAGCAGACTTCAAACGTTACTATTCAACAGATGCACTAGTAACGGGTTATGATATCATCTTCTTCTGGGTATCTCGTATGATTTTCCAAGGTTTAGAGTTTACAGGCGAGCGTCCATTTAAAGATGTATTAATTCACGGTTTAGTTCGTGACGAGCAAGGTCGTAAAATGAGTAAATCTCTTGGTAACGGTATTGACCCAATGGGTGTTATCGAGAAGTACGGTGCAGATGCAATGCGTTTCTTCTTATCAACAGGAAGTGCACCAGGTCAAGATTTACGTTTCAGCATGGAAAAAGTAGAATCTACTTGGAACTTCATTAATAAAATTTGGAACGCATCACGTTTCGTATTAATGAACATGGATGATATGAAGTATGAAGAAATCGATTTAACTGGTGAAAAATCAGTTGCGGATAAGTGGATCTTAACTCGCTTAAACGAAACAATCGAAAGCGTAACACGTAACATGGATAAATATGAGTTCGGTGAAGCTGGTCGTTCATTATACAACTTCATTTGGGACGATTTCTGTGATTGGTATATTGAAATGGCGAAACTTCCACTATACGGTGAAGATGAAGCAGCTAAGAAAACAACTCGTTCTATTTTAGCTTACGTATTAGATCAAACAATGCGTCTATTACACCCATTCATGCCATTCGTAACAGAGAAAATTTGGCAACATTTACCGCATGAAGGCGAGTCTATTACAGTAGCTGCGTGGCCAACAGTTCGCGAAGATTTACAAGATACGGAGGCTGCGGCAGAAATGCACCTTCTAGTTGATATCATTCGCTCTGTTCGTAACATCCGTGCAGAAGTAAATACGCCAATGAGCAAAAAAGTTCAAATGCAAATTAAAGCAAAAGATGAGGCTGTACTTGCTCAACTTACGAAAAACAGCTCTTACATTGAGCGTTTCTGTAACCCAAGCGAGTTAACAATTCAAACAGACTTACAAGCGCCAGAAAAGGCAATGATTGCAATCGTATCAGGTGCAGAGTTATTCTTACCGTTAGCTGATCTTATCAATCTTGATGAAGAGAGAGCTCGTCTTGAGAAAGAACTTGAGAAGTTCGATAAAGAAGTAGAACGTGTACAGAAGAAACTTTCTAACCAAGGTTTCGTAGCGAAAGCTCCTGCAGCGGTTATTGAAGGAGAGCGTGCGAAAGAGCAAGATTACCTAGAAAAACGCGAAGCAGTTCGTCAACGTCTAGCAGATCTTGAAAAGTAAAAATGTTTTTAGAGACTCACTATATTGGTGAGTCTCTTTTCTTTGCGTATAATAGAACTATGAAAGTTGTCTTTTGAAAGGGGAAAAACATACGTGATACATACATACGAAGAAGCGATAGGGTGGATCCATAGCCGATTGAAATTTGGAATTAAGCCAGGATTAGAAAGAATGAGATGGATGTTAGAAGAACTTGGAAATCCAGAGCGTCATATAAAATGTGTTCATCTTGCTGGTACAAATGGAAAAGGTTCAACGTTAACATATATGCGTTACATGTTAGAAGGCGCGAAATATAAGGTAGGAACGTTTACCTCTCCTTACATCGAATCATTTAATGAACGCATTAGTGTGAATGGAACACCAATTGCAAACGAAGAGATTACTGAACTTGTAAAGCTGGTAAAACCAGTCGTGGAAAAACTAGATGAAACGGATTTAGGGGAAGCGACAGAGTTTGAAATTATTACTGTTATGGCGATTTGCTATTTCGGCAAATTCAATTTCTGTGATGTTGTTTTATTTGAAACAGGGCTTGGGGGACGTTTTGATTCTACCAATGTTATACACCCTGTTCTCACGATTATTACGAATATCGGTCACGATCATATGCATATTTTAGGAAATACACTAGGAGAAATTGCATATGAAAAGGCGGGGATTATTAAGTCTGGCGTGCCGGTAATTACTGGTGTACAAGATGAAGAAGCTTTGCAAGTTATTCAAAATGTTGCAAAGGAAAATCATGCAAACTTATACGAGATGGACAACCATTTTACAGCATTACATAAACAGTCTAGTGAAGATGGAGAACAGTTCGATTTCACTTGTCCTTTCGCCTCTTTTGAAGATGTGCGAATCACAATGAAAGGCAGCCACCAAGTAGGAAACGCAGCACTTGCGCTTATGGCAGTCATGTATGTAAAAACATACTTATCATTTTTAATTGAGGAAGAAGAAATAAGAACTGGATTACAGGAAGCGTATTGGGTGGGACGCTTTGAAAAACTGCAAAGTAATCCAGATATTATTATAGATGGTGCTCATAATCCAGAAGGTATCGAAAGCCTTGTGAAAACAGTAGAAGCGCATTACAAAGATAAAAATGTAATAGTGTTATTTACTGCCCTTGGTGATAAACAATTACATAACATGGTAGGTCAATTAGAAACCATTGCAGATGAAATTATTTTTACAACATTCGCCTTTGATCGTGCTATTTCTGCTGATAAGCTTGCATCATATTCACAGAAAGAATCAAAATTAGTTTTTGAAAATTGGAAAGAGGCAATTGATACAAAAGTTGAAATGATAGCAGAAAATGATGTTTTTATCATAACAGGTTCTCTTTATTTCATTTCTGAAGTACGAAAATATATTCGCGAGAAAAACTAGATAGTCTTTGCTATCTAGTTTTTTTGTTCTACAAATGAAGTCAAATGCATACATATAAGATAAATATATAGGGTTATTTGGCGAATTCCTCTGACAAATATCTCGTTTTTTTATGAAATGAATATGATATGATGCGGACAACGATAAGAGGTGAGGTGTGAGTGTATGGACAAGCAATCACGAACGATCTCAGTGAAAGTGAATGGAACAGAAGCGAAGTATGAGGAAAAAAAGAAAGATGAATTTGAATGGATGGTAGTAGAAAGTGAACGACCGAAAAATGTTGTTCCGTTTCAAAAAGCGAAATCAATGTCTGTGGAAAAATACCGAAAGAAGTGGAGTAATACATTAATTGTAATCGTTGCAACTGCAATCATTATCGGTACGGCGTTTGGAATGGGGATGCTTCATTTACTTACTGGACAAGGAACGACAGGAGGAAGTGAAGTGACAGCTTCAAGGCCGACTGGAAATGGAGAATCAAAGGTGGGTGGAACGGCAGAACAAACACCAGCACCGAAAGAAGAAAAACAAAAAGCACAGGCAGGAACGTCATTGGATCCGATGAAATTATTTTTTGTTCAAGGGGGGCTTTATTCTTCTGAAGAAAAGGGACAGGCAGCTCTTGAAGAATGGAAAGGCAATGGGGGCATTGGTGCTTTGAGACCGAGCGGTGATAAGTATGCAATAGTTGTTGGTATTGCTAGCGATGAACAGTCTATAAATCAATTAATGACTAAGTATAAAAATGATGGTGTCTCCGTTTTAAAAAAGAACTGGGATATAACAGATAAAGCATTGCTGAAAGATGATAAAGAAGTAGGGACATTTTTAACAAAAGTGCAGCCATTATACACTCATTTAGCAAAATATGCTTCTAGCGTACAAGTTGGTGGAAAAAGCAGCGCAAAAGATATAGAAGCAATTGAAAAAGAATGGAAAAAGGTTGAAAAAGAAGGGAAAAGTATGAAACAAGAAGAAGCAAAGAAACTGTATATGTATACGTCGGTAGCTGTACAAACAGTAAAAGATGGGAAGATGGATAAGGAATCTTTGGCGAAATTAAATCAAGTTATTATTGATGGTTTACTCTCGTATGAAAAAATTGTTTCGTAGAAAGTGAAATGATAGGATAATAAAATGAGTAAGAAAGAAGTACATGTACTTCTTTCTTTTCTTTTGAATTTAGAGCAAAGTGCTTTCTCTATGACAGGAATATAATCGTATGCAATAAAGAAGTGTTATTTTAGTTAGAGAAATTAATATTTCTTTCATTTGTGGGCAAACTATTCCTTTGATACGATTAATATAAATTGTTCTGCTTCATGTGAGAAAGGAAGGAGAAAATATGAGAAAAATAATTTTAGCTTCAGGGTCACCTCGGAGGAAGGAATTGCTTGAGTTAGCTAGTGTGCCATTTGAAATCGTTGTAAGTGAAGTAGAGGAAACAATTGGTGCATATTCATCGCCTTCTGATATTGTAATGTCGCTTGCCTTGCAAAAAGCATCAGCGGTGGCAGAAAATAATAGTGATCACATTGTGTTAGGTGCAGATACAATTGTTACATATGAGTCGCGTATTCTTGGTAAGCCTTCTAATGAGGATGAGGCGAAAGAGATGTTACAATTACTATCAGGGAAAACACATGAAGTGTATACAGGTGTTGCGATTATAGCAAAAGAAAAAACGGTTACTTTTTATGAGCGTACAGAAGTTACATTTTGGGAGTTAACAGAAGAGGAAATTGATACATACGTCGCGTCGAAAGAACCTCTTGATAAAGCCGGTAGTTATGGGATTCAAGGTAAAGGATCTATTTTCGTTCAAAATATTCAAGGGGACTACTATAGTGTAGTTGGCTTACCAATTGCACGTCTCGTTCGGGAATTAAAACAATTTGATATTGATGTAACCCATGCGTAAAATTGCATGGGGTTTTCTTTGAGAGAACAAATAAAGGGGTGGAGAGATGAACGGTATTCGTGATGTTGTAAGAGAAGAACAGCCACGGGAGCGTTTATTGTTAGAAGGTGCTGGAAGTTTATCAAATCGAGAGCTTCTCGCAGTGTTACTCAGAACAGGTTCTAAAGAAGAAACAGTTTTAAAGTTGTCAGATAAAATTTTACATCAATTTGATGGCTTACGTATGTTGAAAGATGCAACATTAGAAGAGCTAATTAGTATACATGGTATTGGGATTTCAAAGGCATCGCAACTTATGGCAGCCTTTGAACTAGGCAGAAGAATGGTACGTTTAGAATATCAAAATAGATATAGTATTCGAAGTCCAGAAGATTGTGCGAAATACATGATGGAAGAAATGCGTTTTTTACAACAAGAGCATTTTGTTTGTTTATATTTAAATACAAAAAATCAAGTTATACATAGGCAAACGATCTTTATTGGAAGTTTAAACACGTCAATTGTACACCCGAGGGAAGTTTTTAAAGAAGCCTTCCGTCGTGCAGCAGCCTCTATCATATGTCTTCATAACCATCCCTCAGGAGATCCCACGCCGAGCCGTGAAGATATTGCAGTAACAAAACGCTTAGTAGAATGCGGCCAGATTATCGGAATTGAAGTGCTTGATCATATTATAATAGGTGACCATAAATTCGTGAGTTTAAAGGAAAAAGGTCATATTTAAGACTATGCTTTTTACTTATTTTGTTTTATAATGTGATTTATGAGTTTTTTGTAGAAATTTATCTACAAAAAGGATAAAGATATAAAAAACGTACTGTTTTTATAATATAAAGTAAGAAAAAATGAGTCCGTGAAAACAAGAAAGGAAGATAAATAATATGTTTGGATTTGGTGGATTTACTCGCGATCTTGGAATAGACTTAGGAACTGCGAACACGCTTGTATATGTAAAAGGAAAAGGTGTAGTTTTACGTGAACCTTCAGTAGTTGCATTACAAACTGATACGAAACAAATCGTTGCTGTAGGTAGCGATGCAAAACAAATGATTGGTCGTACACCAGGGAACGTTGTGGCACTTCGCCCGATGAAAGACGGTGTAATTGCTGATTATGAAACAACTGCAACAATGATGAAATATTACATTCAACAAGCTCAAAAATCAAACGGTTTCTTCTCACGTAAGCCGTATGTAATGGTATGTGTACCATCTGGTATTACAGCTGTAGAAAGACGTGCAGTAATCGATGCGACTCGTCAAGCGGGTGCTCGTGATGCTTATCCTATCGAAGAGCCATTTGCAGCAGCAATTGGTGCAAACTTACCTGTTTGGGAACCAACTGGTAGTATGGTTGTTGATATCGGTGGCGGTACAACAGAAGTTGCAATTATTTCTCTAGGTGGTATTGTAACAAGCCAGTCAGTCCGTGTTGCTGGTGATGATATGGACGATTCAATCATTCAGTACATTAAGAAAAGCTATAACTTAATGATCGGTGAAAGAACAGCTGAAGCATTAAAATTAGAAATTGGTTCTGCAGGCGAGCCAGAAGGTATCGAGCCTATGGAAATTCGCGGTCGTGATTTAGTAAGTGGTTTACCAAAAACAGTACTAATTCAGCCAGAAGAAATTGCAGATGCATTAAAAGATACAGTAGATGCGATTGTAGAATCAGTTAAAAATACGTTAGAAAAAACTCCACCTGAATTAGCGGCTGATATTATGGACCGCGGTATCGTATTAACAGGTGGCGGGGCATTACTACGTAATTTAGATAAAGTAATTAGTGAAGAAACGAAAATGCCAGTTCTTGTTGCAGAAGATCCATTAGATTGCGTAGCAATTGGAACAGGTAAAGCATTAGACAATATCGATCTTTTCAAAACTGCTGCTCGATAATATTGCAAAATAAAAATCAGTGAAATTAAGAGGGTGTGAACGTGCCACAGTTTTTCTTAAACAAAAGATTAATTGTTTTGTTGGTTAGTATTATTCTTCTCGTGGCATTGATTGGAATCTCATTGAAAGAACGGAACAGTTTAACATGGCCAGAGCAGTTTGTTAAAGATACTGTCGGTGTTGTAGAACGTGTATTCCAAAAGCCAGCGAAATACGTAGCTGGATTCTTCGAAAATGTAGAGGATGTAAAGCGCACGTATGAAGAGAATAAAGAATTAAAAGCAAAATTAGATAATTATGCAGGTCTATCAGGGAAAGTAAAACAATTAGAAGATGATAACAAGAAGTTACAAGAGCTAACTGGTAAAAAAGAGTTAAATAGCGGGTATACTGAAATTCCAGCTACTGTTGTTTCTCGTAATCCAGATAAATGGTACGATTTAATTGGAATTGATAAAGGGGCACAGCAAGGAATTAAAAAAGATATGGCTGTAGTAACTTCACAAGGGTTAGTTGGAAGAGTGAAAAGTGTATCTCAATTTACATCATCAGTAGAATTACTAAGTTCTATGAGCCGAACAAATCGCGTTTCTGCTATTGTACAAGGGCAAGAGAAAATCTTTGGATTGATTGAAGGTTATGACAAAGAAAAGCAATTACTTCTTTTCACAAAGATTGGCTCTGATGCACCGGTAGAGAAAGATCAACTAGTTGTAACATCTGGACTGGGTGATATTTTCCCGAAAGGTCTTGTAATTGGAAAAATCGTTGAAGTTCAGCCGGATGCATATGGCTTAACAAAAACAGCTTATGTAAAACCTGCCGCTGATTTAAATGACGTAGAGCATATTACGGTTGCTAAACGTGCAACACCTTCAGCGCCATTAGAATAGGAGGAGAAGAAGAGATGATGAAGATATTAAAAAGAGCAGCTCTTCCTCTTTTGCTCCTTTTTGTGTTTCTATTTGAAAATATGTTTGCTACTGTTGTTCCAACGGATGTGTTTTGGAAAGACAGCATAGCAGCACCGCATTTCTTTATAATCGTCTTATGTTTTATTACAGTGTATTATAGTCCGGTCCAAGGGATTTATTACGGACTATTATTTGGCTTCTTATTTGATACCGTATACACAGAACTTGTCGGGATATATATTTTTGCTTATCCGATTTTAGCTTATTTAGTATATAGTGTGATGAAAGTACTACAATTGAATTTATTTATTGTTGTTTCTATCATATTAGCTAGCGTTGTAGCACTAGAGTATTATGTGTATGGATTCTTAACTTTATTAGGACGTACTCATATGCCAGCGTATGTCTTTTTCACAGATCGTCTCCTTTCTACTTTATTGTTAAATGCTATTTTCTTATTGATAGTTTGTTTCCCACTGAGACGATATATAGTGCGTCTTTCAAAAGCGATGGAAGAAAAAGAAAAAAGGATTTTCTAATTTTATGTCGAATTGAATCGGTGGGGTGAACTTTAGTGGAAGAAAAAAAGCAACAAAATGTAACGATAAAAGGGACAAAAGATGGGATAACGCTTCATTTAGATGATTGTTGTTCATTCTCAGAATTATTGATGGAATTAGACGAAAAACTTTCTACACATTACTACGATGGTGATGGGCGCTCTTTAATTGAAGTGCATGTGAAAGTAGGAAATCGTTATTTAACAGAAGTCCAACAAGAAGAGATTCGTACGTTAATTCGTAATAAAAAGAATCTTGTTGTGGATTCAATTGAAAGTGATGTTATCACTAAAGCAGAAGCAATAGCTTGGAAAGAAGAAACAGAAATTGTCCCTATTTCCAAAATTGTTCGCTCTGGACAAGTTTTACATGTAAAAGGAAATTTGTTGTTAATTGGAGATGTTAATCCAGGCGGAACGGTTATCGCTGGGGGGAATATTTTTGTCGTAGGATCATTAAGAGGAATTGCACATGCTGGGTATTATGGGGATTCGGATGCTGTAATCGCTGCATCTGTTATGAACCCGATGCAACTTCGAATTAGTGATGTGGCAATGCGGGCTCCGGAAGAGAAAGAAGACGGAGCGGAGGCGGCAGAATGTGCGTATATTAATGAGAACAATCACATTGTTGTCGATCGCCTGCAACTTCTCACTCATCTTAGACCTAATTTAACAAAGTTAGAAAGGGGAATTGTATAGCTGTGGGAGAGGCAATAGTAATTACATCTGGAAAAGGCGGAGTAGGTAAAACTACTACATCTGCGAACATTGGTACGGCCCTAGCGTTATCTGGAAAGAAAGTGTGCTTAATTGACACAGATATCGGTCTTCGAAATTTAGACGTAGTAATGGGGCTGGAAAATCGTATTGTATTTGATCTTGTTGATGTCGTTGAAGGGCGTTGCCGTTTACCTCAGGCTCTTATTAAAGACAAACGTTTTGATGATCTTTATTTATTACCTGCAGCACAAACGAGTGATAAATCAGCGGTAACACCTGAACAAATGGATGAATTAATACAAGTATTACGTCAAGATTATGATTACATATTAATTGATTGTCCTGCGGGGATTGAGCAGGGATTTAAAAATGCGGTAGCTGGTGCGGATAAAGCAATCGTTGTTACGACTCCAGAAGTATCCTCAATGCGCGATGCGGATCGTATTATTGGGCTTTTAGAAAAAGAGGATATTGAACCACCCAAACTTGTTATTAACCGTGTACGTAGTCATATGCTTCATGAACAGGATATGTTAGATGTTGATGAAATTGTACGTACATTGTCAATCGAGCTTCTTGGTGTTGTCGAAGATGACGATGAAGTTATTCGAGCTACAAATACAGGTGAACCTGTGGCGTTGCAACCAAGCGGAAAAGCAGCGTTGGCTTATCGTAATATTGCAAGACGCTTGTTAGGTGAGAATGTACCATTACAAGCATTTGAACAAGAAAAGGTATCGGTATTTGCAAAGGTGAAAAACTTCTTTGGAATCCGTTAAGAGCACTTCGCACATATGCGAGGTGCTTTCTTTTTTCTTCACACGAATATCTTTCTTTCTTAGCTCATACATATGTACAAACTGTATACAACTGTTTCTAAATGAAATTAGCTTAACGAAAGAAAGGAGACAGTATGAAGAATAGACGCGTAGAAGAAATTAAAAAGCGGATTGCAAAAAGGAAGGCCGAGCAAGAAAGGATGGAGGAAGAGCAGTATTTTAACGGAGGGAATTTTGATAGTGAAGCAGTATTTATTGAAGATGGAGAAAAGGAAATGCATCCCTTATTTCGAAAGGAAGTCTTTTTCTTCAAAGTTTTATTATCAGCAATATTAGTTCTTTCGGTTGCTATTTTATATAAGAATGCTCCTTCTTCATTCAATGGGGCTAAAGCTGTTACAGAAAAAGTGATGAAAGAGGAATTTCAGTTTGCTACTGTAGCGAAATGGTACGAAAAGCAATTTGGAAAACCGCTTGTATTCTATTCGCCGAACGAGAAAAAAGAAGGAAGTATTCAGCAAAAAGATTATGCAATTCCTGCTTCTGGAAAAGTAATGCAAGGGTTTCAAAAAAATGGCCAAGGTGTATTTGTCCAAACAGCTACAAATGCAAAAGTGGAGTCAGTAAATGAAGGGTTAGTTGTTTTTGCAGGCAAGAAAGAGGAACTTGGAAATACAGTTCAAATTCAACATGCAGATGGTACGGAGTCATGGTATGCAAACTTAAACGATATGTCAGTGAAATTATATGATTACGTTTCAAAGAAACAAAAAATTGGAACGGTGAGTAATGATACAAATGATAAAAATGGAAAGTTTTATTTCGCGATAAAAAAGAATGAGAAATTTATTGATCCGATCCAGGTGATATCATTTGATTAAATATAGGGACGTTTTAACGAAAATTTCCGTGCATCCATTATTTTGGGTTATTATTGTCATTGGTATTTTTACTGCGCGTTTTAAAGAGTTACTACTGTTATTTTGTATTGTTCTTATTCATGAACTTGGGCATGCTTTTGCAGCAGCACACTATAATTGGCGTATAAAAAGAATTCAGCTTTTGCCGTTTGGTGGCGTTGCCGAGCTTGAGGAACATGGTAATAAGTCATTGAAAGAGGAACTTGTTGTCGTAATTGCAGGACCGATTCAACATGTTTGGATGATGCTGGTAGGTTATATGTTGTTCAAAGCTGGTTGGCTGAATGCAGATTTATATTATTTCTTTATGTGGAATAATATAATTATTTTAGCATTCAATTTACTCCCTATTTGGCCGTTAGATGGCGGGAAAGTATTGTTTAATGTATTATCATATCGTTTCCCTTATTTACAAGCACATGAAAAGATGATGCAATTGTCATGTGTTTTTTTTAGTGTAATATTAGGATGGCAGTTACTTTGGAATAGTAACAATATTATGATGTGGGTACTACTCATATTTTTAGCAGTGTCATTATATCAAGAGTGGAAACAAAGACGGTATGCATTTATGCGTTTTTTATTAGAACGTTATTATGGAAACAAAAGAGGAATCGAAAAGATTGCACCTATTGAAGTGCAAACGGAAGATCGTTTATATACGATCTTCACAAAATTTCGTAGAGGATATAAGCATTCTATTATCGTCCGTGGAAAATATAAAGAGCATTACACATTGGATGAAAATGAATTGCTCTATGCATATTTTACTGAAAAACGAACAACTTCATCAGTTGAAGAATTAATCGGTTAGTGTTGACGATAGCACTAACCTTTTATTATTGTAAAAGCAAAGAAGATTATAAAGTGAGGAAATAATTTTGAAAACGTTATATGTGAATTACGCTGGTTCGGAAAAGCGCGTTGCAATTGAAGAGAAGAAAAAGATTGTTGAGTTTTTATGGAAACGTAATGAAGAGCAAGAGATTGTTGGGCATATTTATGTTGGACGTGTCGTAAGAACAATTGCTGGAATGAATGCAGCTTTTGTAAACATCGGTTTAGAAAAACATGCTTACCTTTCATACGATGATGTACCATCTTCTTATCGTATACATGAAGGGCAAGCGATACTCGTACAAGTTGTGAAAGAGGCAATTGATACGAAAGGGCCTAAATTGACAGCGAATATAGAATTTACCGGGAAATATGTCGTTTATATGCCGTTTGATGAGATGCGCGCTGTTTCTCGAAAAATAAAAAATAATAAAAGAAGACAACAGTTACTCCAAATTGAAATAGAGGGAACGGGGGGGTACATTTTCCGTTCTGCTTCTGAAAAAGGAGCAATTGAAGAAATACAAGCTGAAATGCAAGGATTACAACAGTTGTATGAAGAGTTAAAAAGAAAAGAGGGTCAAGGAAAGGTGCCGTTATTACTTCATCGACCGGCGACCTTTTTAGATCGTGTATTTCAAGAGAACCCAATTGAAACAATTGAAAAAGTAGTTGTAGATACAAGAAGTATAGTAAAGGAATTAGAAGACAAAGTTGGAAAAGAAAAAGTATCTTTTTATAATGAAAAGTCTTCGATGTTTAACCATTTTGGAATAGAGCGTGAGATTGAGAAAGCACTCCAAAAAATTGTTTGGCTTCCAAATGGTGCTTATTTAATTGTAGAACAAATGGAGACGATGACTGTAATTGATGTGAATACGGGCAAGTTTACGGGAAAACAAAATTTACAAGATACAGTACTTCGCACAAATGAGCTAGCCGCTGAAGAAATTGCACGCCAATTAAGACTTCGTGATATTGGTGGTATGATATTAATTGATTTTATTAATATGAAAAAAAGAGAAGATAAAGAAAAGGTAAGAGAATGTCTCATAGCTGCTATGCAAGATGACCGAACATATACAAGGGTGCTCGGTTTTACGGAGCTAGGGATTTTGGAAATGACACGTAAACGTAAAAAGCATTCTTTACGGGACGTATTATTAAAAGAGTGTGTACCTTGCAAAGCGACGGGTTATGTGATGTCGCATGAAACAATTGCGTATGAGTTAGAGAGAGAACTAATCACATATGGCAATATAGAAGATGAAGCAGTATTAATCGCTGCGCCTAAAGAACTGCAAAAACAGTTTTTGCAAAAAGGATTACAAAAAAATATTCCATTTGAAATTTATTTCAAAGATGATATTATCGAAAAGTATGCTATCGTTCGTTTTGGAAGTAAAAAAGAAATTGTAGAACGGAAAAAATAGTTAGCAGAACATTTATTGACAACCGTCTATGATTCATGATAACATCTTTATGTTATAGTTTATAGCACCTAAACGGCTATATGCTACAACCGCACAAGACAGGTTCCCTAAAGGCATTTATGTCTACCTCGTTTTTGGCGAGTCTTAGTAATTAAGAGGAGGTGCAAGTATGTACGCAATTATCGAAACAGGTGGAAAACAAATTAAAGTTGAAGCTGGTCAAGCAATCTACATTGAAAAATTAGATGTTGAAGCTGGTGAAACTGTTACTTTTGACAAAGTTCTTTTCGTTGGTGGCGAAAACGTTAAAGTTGGTAGCCCAGTTGTAGAAGGTGCAACAGTTACTGCGAAAGTTGAAAAACAAGGTCGCGCTAAGAAAATCATCGTTTTCAAATACAAAGCGAAAAAGAACAATCGTAAGAAACAAGGTCATCGTCAACCTTACACTAAGCTAGTTGTTGAAGCTATCAACGCTTAATTCTGGTTAACATGATTAAAATTACGATAAGTCGCACGAAATTAGGAAGTATCCAATCATTTAAAATGACTGGACATGCCGATTATGCGCCACATGGACAAGACCTTGTCTGTGCTGGAACTACAGCGGTTGTGTTTGGTTCTATAAATGCAGTGGAAGAACTTTGTAATGTGCAAGCAACTATTGAACTCGGAAGTGATGGCGGATTCTTAACGTATGAATTGCCTAATGATTTAGACGTTCATGCAGCAGAAAAAGCACAAACGCTTTTAGAAGGATTAGTTGTTTCGCTTAAGACGATCGAACTTGATTACGGAAAGTATATCCGTTTAATAGAAAAAGTGCAGGAGGTGTAACGTATGTTAAGATTAGATCTTCAGTTTTTCGCATCTAAGAAAGGTGTAGGTAGTACAAAGAACGGTCGTGACTCTCAGTCAAAACGTCTTGGTGCTAAACGCGCAGATGGTCAAACGGTTACAGGTGGTTCAATTCTTTACCGTCAACGCGGTACAAAAATTTATCCAGGTGTTAACGTTGGTCGTGGTGGCGATGACACTTTATACGCGAAAGTTGACGGCGTAGTACGCTTTGAGCGTCTTGGTCGTGACCGCAAACAAGTGAGCGTATATCCTGTTGCTCAAGAAGCATAAGAACTCACGGAAAACTCTAACCTGAGTGCAGGTTAGAGTTTTTCTATATTAAGGGGTATCTAAATGAATGAAAAATGGACAATTATAGATGCATTGCGCCATTCAAGACATGATTGGCTCAATCGTATGCAGATGGTGAAAGGAAACCTTTCCCTTGGAAAAGTGGAAGAAATTCATAGTCTCATCGATCGTTTTGTCCAAGAAGCGAGACAAGAATCCAATCTGATGGGGCTATCAATGCCTTTATTTTCAGAGTGGATTTTAACATATAATTGGAAACAGCAGCCGTGCTTATTGGAGTACGAAGTATTAGGGAAATTACATAACTTATCTCACTTAGATGAGACTGTATGTACATGGACGAATCAATTTTTCTCGATGCTTCAGCATAGTTTAGACGTATATGTTGAAAATTATGTTTGTATCACAATTGAATGTGACGCGGATAATGCTCGTTTCTTTTTTGATTTTCGTGGTAAGCTAACGAGTGTAGAAGAACTACAGAATTGGCTTGCGACCCAAAACAATAAATGGTATTCCATTTCTTATACAGTGCGAGACGAAGAAGTCTCAGTTATATTACAACCAATTGAAAAAAGTGTGGTGAAATAATGTTTGTAGATCAGGTCAAGATATATGTAAAAGGCGGCGACGGTGGTAATGGTATGGTTGCGTATCGTCGTGAGAAGTATGTACCAAAAGGTGGCCCAGCAGGTGGCGACGGAGGTAAAGGTGCAGATGTTGTTTTCGTAGTTGAGGAAGGCTTACGTACATTAATGGACTTCCGCTACCAACGTCATTTCAAAGCTGATCGCGGTCAGCACGGAATGAGTAAAGGTCAGCACGGACGTAAATCTGAAGATTTACTTGTAAAGGTTCCGCCAGGAACAGTAGTAAAAGATGAAAAAACTGGTCAAATTCTTGCCGATTTAGTAACGCATGGACAAACTGCTGTAATTGCAAAAGGTGGCCGTGGTGGCCGTGGTAACTCACGTTTCGCAACAGCTACGAACCCAGCGCCAGAAATCGCTGAGAACGGGGAACCAGGTCAAGAGCGTGATGTTATTCTAGAACTTAAAGTACTAGCAGACGTTGGACTTGTTGGATTCCCAAGTGTAGGTAAATCTACATTATTATCTGTTGTATCATCAGCGCGTCCGAAAATTGCAGAGTATCACTTCACAACAATCGTTCCGAATCTTGGTGTTGTTGAAACTGGTGATAACCGCAGCTTCGTTATGGCTGACCTTCCAGGACTAATTGAAGGCGCACATGCTGGCGTCGGACTTGGACACCAATTCTTACGTCATATTGAGCGTACACGTGTAATCGTGCATGTTATTGATATGTCTGGTTTAGAAGGCCGTGATCCATATGAAGATTACGTAACGATTAATAATGAATTGAAAGAATACAATCTTCGCTTAACTGAGCGTCCGCAAGTTGTTGTTGCAAACAAAATGGATATGCCAGATGCAGAAGAAAACTTACAAGCATTTAAAGAGAAAGTGGGAGACGAAGTAAAAATCTTCCCAATCTCAGCTGTAACAAGACAAGGTGTTCGTGACTTACTGTTTGAAGTAGCGAACTTAATAGAAACAACACCAGAATTCCCAATACATGAAGTTGCGGATGAGTCTGATACAAGTGTAATGTACAAATTTGATACTGAAGGTGTTAAATTTGAAATTACACGTGAAAGTGATGGCACGTTTGTTATCTCTGGTTACGATATCGAGAAAACATTCAAGATGACAGACTTCTCACGTGATGAATCTGTACGTCGTTTCGCTCGTCAAATGCGCGGAATGGGTATTGATGAAGCGCTTCGTGCACGTGGTGCAAAAGACGGAGATATTGTAAAAATTCTTGAATATGAATTTGAATTTATCGATTAAGACTGCCGAAATACGGCAGTCTTTTTTTATATCGTAAAAATCGGATTTGTATAGGAAAAAATCCCCACTAATTAAATTTTCAATTTATAATGGGAAAAGGAGTAAATGTAGAAGAATTCTTTTATGGGGAGAAAAAGAACATGTATAAAATATTAATTGTAGAAGATGATGAGAAAATTGCGGGAATATTAGAGGAGCATTTAGAAAGGTATGGCTATCAATCATTTAGAGCAAGTGATTTACGTCATATAAAAGATGAGTTTGTAAAAATAAATCCTCATCTTGTGTTACTTGATATTAATTTACCGTACTTTGACGGTTTTTATTGGTGTCGTCAAATTCGTACTGTATCGAATGCGCCGATTATTTTTGTTTCTGCAAGAACAGGGGAAATGGATCAAGTAATGGCGATTGAAAATGGCGGCGATGATTATATTACGAAGCCATTCCATTTAGATATCGTAATGGCAAAGGTGAAGAGTGCGCTTCGCCGTGGCTACGGAGAGTATGCCTCTGCTGCTGAGAGTGATTGTTTAGGTGTAAATGGACTGTTGTTATTCCCGTCTCAGCATATTGTTGAGTGGCAAGGACAACAAACTGAACTGACAAAAAATGAGTTTTACTTATTGGAGTGTTTAATGAAACAGGTGAATCAATATGTAACGCGCGAAGAACTGTTAGAAGCTCTATGGGATGAAGTAGCATTTGTGGATGATAATACATTAACCGTAAATGTAAAACGTGTAAGGAAGAAACTAGAAGAGCTAGGCATTAAAAATGCAATTGTAACGAAACGTGGATATGGTTATGCGCTTCTTACAGAGTGGGGCGAAGGGCATGAAGGTTAAAAATTACCTCATGGACCGCTTTTCTTTAATACTTTCTTATATTGTTAGCCTTTGTTTATTTGGGCTTGTTTTGCAGTTGCAAAGTCTTTTAGAAAAGAAATCCATTGATTGGAGTACGTGGTTATATGGACTTTTATTAGGAACAGTTGTGTTTACTGTATACCTCATTTACGATTACCGAAAACGGAGTGTGTTTTTAAAGAGGATCGAAAAGTATGTTACTGGTGGAAATACATTACATGACTCTTTACTTATTGATGAATCTTATACATCAGAGCAAGAAATGGTCGTTGAATCTTTTACGTTATTAAGACAGCAATATATGAATGAAGTTCATAAACAGCATGCGAAAGAGCAACAGCAAATGATATTTATGAACCAATGGATTCACCAAATGAAAACACCAGTATCTGTTATTGAATTATTGCTGCAAAAGTTTGGCAAAGAGCATCGTGAGGCAAGAGCAACAGTTGAAAGTATTCGTGAAGAAAATAACCGTATACTAAATGGTTTAGATTTAGCGTTACATATGGCAAGACTAGAGCAGTTTGCGAAAGATTATAAGGTAGAAGTAGTAAATGTTATAGATGTCGTGCGAGGTATTATTAATGAAAATCGGAAATCCTTCATTCAATCGTCTGTATTTCCGAAAGTGATGTTTGAAGAAGATACTTGTATGGTTGCCTCTGATAGAAAATGGCTAAGTATTGCTATAGGTCAAATTGTTGTAAACGCAATTAAGTATACAAAAATTTCAGCGGCAGAGAAAAAAGAAATTCAATTTCAAATTGAAGAGAAAGACCAAAAGGTGTTATTACATATTAAGGACAATGGAATCGGTATTCCAGAGCAAGATGTAAAGCGCATATTTGATCCATTCTTTACGGGGGTAAATGGCCGTAAAACGAGAGAAGCGACTGGAATGGGTTTATATATTACGAAGGAAATTTGCGATAATTTACATCATGGAATGTATGTCCAATCGGCTGAAGGAGAAGGGACAACATTCACGTTCCAATTTGCAAAAGATGAAGAATATCATACATTGATGAGAAAAATGACAAAACTGTAAGATAACAAAACGTTTTGTAAGGGAAATCACTCGTTTCTTTTTCTTATTTTTCTTATAGTAAATGTAAGAAGAAAACACGTAGGGGGATTAGAAATGAGTGTTCTTGAAGTAAAAGGATTAACGAAGGTGTACCAATCAAAAGGTTCAGTAGCGACGACTGCTTTAAATGATATAAATTTTAAAATAGAAGAAGGCGAATTTGTAGGGATTATGGGTCCTTCAGGAAGCGGGAAAACGACGCTTTTAAATTTATTAGCAACAATTGATAAGCAAACTTCAGGTCATGTGCTTGTAAATGGTGAAGAAATTAATCAAATGCGTGCTGCAAAATTAGCGGAGTTTCGCCGTACACATTTAGGGTTCATCTTTCAGGATTTTAATTTACTTGATACGTTATCCATTAAAGAAAATATTATTTTACCACTTGTAATGGCGAAGAAATCTGTAAATGAAATCGATGCGAAAGTACTGGAAATTGCGAAGTTTTTAAACATCGAAGAAATTTTAAATAAAAAAGTATACGAAGTATCTGGGGGACAACAACAACGTGCAGCAGCAGCGAGAGCAATCATTCATGAACCGACGTTAATTTTAGCAGATGAGCCAACTGGAAACTTAGACTCGAAGTCAGCGAAATCGCTAATGGGCGCTCTGCAAGATTTACACGAGCAAAAGAAAGTAACGATTGCAATGGTTACGCACGATCCAGTAGCGGCTAGTTATTGTGAACGTATCCTTTTCATACGCGATGGGGAAATTTTCTCGGAAATACATAAAGGAAGAACGAAACAAGCCTTTTTCCAAGAAATTCTGGACGTACTTGCAATGCTAGGAGGAGAATATCATGAACTTTCGCCAGCTCGCGCTTAATAACGTAAAAGGAAATTGGCGTAACTATAAAGCGTTTCTTATAAGTAGTTGTTTATCGATTGTCGTATTTTTCATGTATGCTTCTTTTATTTATCATCCAGATGTCGTAAGCGGTAATATTAGTATGAGAAAGATGATCACAAAAGGATTAGAATCGATGAATTATATTGTGGTCATCTTCTCGGCACTCTTTATTTTATATGCAAATTCAACGTTTTTACGAGCAAGAAAAAAAGAGTTTGGTCTACTAACATTAATAGGCGGAACGAAATCGCAGCTCGGCCGAATGATTATATTAGAGCAACTGATGTTAGGTAGTATTGCAATTGTAATAGGTATTGGACTTGGTATGCTTTGTTCAAAATTATTCTTCCAAGCATTAAGCGTAATATTGAAAATAGATAAAACACTTCCACTCGTATGGAATAGTAAAGCGGTTTTGATTACAGCAGGTGTATACTTTATTCTATTTTTAATCCTATCATTGTTTAGCGTTTGGACAGTAGGACGCTTGCAAATTATCGATTTATTAAGAGAAGCAAGAAAACAAAAAGTAGAGCCTTTTGCATTTACATGGTTATGCGTAGTTGGTATAGGATGTATTATTGTTGCATATGTACTTAGCTTCCAAGTCACATTTATGAATTTTATCATTCTGTTTTTACCGATTGTAGGGCTGACGATAGGTGGAACTTATTTGCTGTTTACACAAGGTAGTACAGTTGTATTAAAGGCGTTACAAAAACAAAAAAAATCTTTTTATACATATCCAAATATGTTCGTACTTAGCAATCTTATTTATAAAATGAAAGATAATGCTCGTTTTCTATTTGTAATTTCTATCATTACGGCCGTTGTATCTTCAGCAGTTGGTACGCTGTACGTATTTTTCGAGGATATGAGTTATAAGGCAGCAACTAGTACCCCGCATGCTATTTCGTATGAGGAAAAGGGAATACATACGCATAATGTCATCAAAGAAGGAAAAGCAAAAGAATTAATAAAAAAACATGGATTTGAAGAAGCGCGAGAAGTAACGTACGTAAAACTTCCTGGAACTCAAAAAATCGCGATGTTTAACAGTGAACATGAGATGCCAATGGCGATTGTTTCAGAAAAAGAATATAACGCTGAAGTACGTAAACAAAAAAGAGAGCAAGTTAGAGAAGTTCATAATGCACCTGGTAGTGCAACGATGGTCATAACGGATATGGCGAACGATATGATGAAGATAGATCGTTCGAAACCGCATGAAATTAAAATTAACGGACAAAAGCAATCTGTTCAATTAAATGACCCAACTTCATTTTCTGTTTTTAATGATAGTGAATATCTCATTGTAAATGATCAAGATTTTGAGAAATACGCAAAGCTCGTACCGGATGAAGAAAAGACGAAATATTACGGTTATTATATAGAAGACTGGAAAAGTACGGAAGACCTTGTGTTAGATTTGAAAAAGGAGATTGCACCAGATAAACAAGGGGAACTAAACAACTCAGTGCTCGCTTATAAAAATATAAGGGAATCAGGAGCAATTACAATGTTCATCGGTTTCTTCGTAGCGGTACTGTTCTTCTTCTTCGCTTGTAGTATGACATACTTTAAATGGTTTAACGATAAAGAACAAGATCGTATTCAATTTAAATCGTTAAAGAGAATCGGTATGACAGATAAAGAAATTCGCAAAATTGCGATTCGACAAATGGGAGTTATCTTCTTTATCCCAATTTTAATCGGTTCCATTCATAGTGGAGTTGCTCTTCATACGTTAGGGAAAATGCTTTATATTGATTTATGGAAATCAGGTGCGCTTGTAATTGGAGCATACATTTTAGCTTCTGCCATTTACTTTATGATCGCGCAAAGAGGATATTTAAAACACGTAAAAAGCTAGGGGAACCTCTAGCTTTTTGCCTATGTAGTAAGTTACAGGAGGACGATAGATGAACATTTGGCAACTAGCGCTGCAAAATATAAAAGGGAATTGGCGTAATTATAAAGTGTTTTTCTTAAGTAGTTGTTTTGCAATATTTGCTTCTTACGCATATATGTCTGTCATTGTGCATCCGTATATGCAAGAGACGGTGTGGTATCAAAACGTACGTTGGGGACTTATCATATGTAATGTTATAATCATTTCTTTTTTCGTCATATTTATTTTGTACTCTACTTCTATTTTCATAGAAGCACGTAAGAAAGAATTAGGGTTATATATGTTAATGGGAGCAACGAAATCTAACGTAATAGGAATGATTATGACCGAACAAATTTTAATCGGGGTCTTCGCGAATATTTTCGGTATTGTGCTCGGTATGATATTTTTAAAACTCTTTTTTATGGTATTTAGTATGTTACTGGGGCTTCCGAAAGAACTCTCTGTCATATTTGACGTAAGGGCGATTGGTGTAACATTTATTACATATATGGTTGTTTTTATTTTGTTATCTTTTATAAGTGCTTTACGTATATGGAATATAAAAATCATTCGGTTATTGAAAGAATTTCGAACAGATAAAAAAGAGAAGAAAACATCAAAGTGGCTTTGTTTATTCGGTTTTGCTTGTTTAGTGGGCGGGTATGCGTTGGCGCTACAAGTGACGATGACTACGATAGCAATATACTTTTTCCCTGTGTCTATACTTGTCTTTTTTGGAACGTACTTTTCTTTTACACATGGAGCTACCCAAGTGTTAGAAATGATAAAGCGAAATAAAAAGATTATGTATACATATCCGTATTTATTTATAGTGAATCAATTGTCACATCGAATGAAGGAAAATGGTCGCTTTTTCTTTCTGATGTCTATGGCAACGACGTTTGTAGTTACAGCAACAGGTACGGTGTTCTTATATTTTTCTAGCATGCAAGATATGTGGCGAACTGGAGGGGTACACTCGTTTTCGTACATAGAAAAAGGTATTTCTACTTATGAAGTCTTTGAGGAAGGTGCGGTTGAAAAATTACTGCATCAATATGAGTATGATGATTTTCAATATATGAGTTTTGTTGGAGTTTATGCATCCTTTCAGTCTAATAAGGGAGAAACAACAATAGTACCGCTTATAAAAGAAAGTGAATATAACCAAGAAGCAAGGAAACAAAAACAGAAAACGTATCGTCCTAAAAAAGGTACAGTGACACTCGTTTATTATAATAAATACAATAATTCGAATGTGTATAATCAAAAAGAGATTCAATTGCAAGTAATGAATCAACCATATCAATTCGTATTTAACGGTCAGAAAGAAGGGGTTCAATTTAACCATCACCCTTCGTACATTAATGGTCTGTTCTTCGTTATGAATGATGAAGATTTTGACAGTATAGCAAATCAGGTTCCTGATTCTGAAAAAATGATATATAGAGGCTACACATTATCAAATATAGAAAATACGAAGAAATTAAATGAAGATTTACGGAGACATATAAAACAAGATAATAATAATGCATTTCGAAGCAATATGGAGTTGTATGTAAATATGAAAGAAGGCGGCGATATTACTCTATTTGTAGGCTCATTTATTAGTATATTATTCTTTCTCACTTCATGTAGTATCGTGTATTTTAAATGGTTCCATAATATTGCATCGGACCGAAAGCAGTATGGTGCACTCTCTAAACTTGGAATGACGAAGGAAGAAGTATGGAAAATTTCTCGTTGGCAATTATGTATGCTATTTTTTGCGCCAATTATAGTAGGGAGTATGCATAGTGCAGTTGCATTATATACGTTTCATAATACGCTTTTTATGGATGGATCATTAAGAAAAGTAGGTTTGTTCATTCTGTTTTATATCGCAGCATGTATCATTTATTTCTTCTTCGCTCAAAGAGAGTATAAGAAACATTTAGACTAGCGAATGCTAGTCTTTTTTAAATATTCGAAATTTACATAGAAGAATATAAAAAAGTATGGTATAACAGTAAGAAAATGAAAAAGAGGGGAAAAGACGATGATTCGAGTAGGATATTTAGGACCAGAAGCAACATTTACAAATATGGCGGTGAGTCGTTTTTTTCCGGAAGCAGAGCATGTACCGTATCGAACGATTCCAGATTGTATAGATGCAGCTGCAAATGAAAATGTAGACTTCGCAGTTGTACCGTTAGAAAATGCAATAGAAGGTTCAGTGAATATAACGGTTGATTACCTTGTACATGAGCAGCCGCTTTCCATTGTAGGAGAAATTACAGTACCAATTCAGCAGCATTTACTTGTACATCCGCAGTATGCAGAAGTGTGGGATGAAGTATATGCAGTGCATTCTCATCCGCATGCCATTGCACAGTGCCATAAATTTTTAAATGAAGAATTAAAAGGAGTAACTGTTCGAGATATGACATCTACAAGTGCTGCTGCACAATATGTAAAAGAACATCCTGAAGAGAAAATTGCCGCTATTGCAAATGAAGCGGCTGCAGAAAAATATGGATTAACAATTGTGAGACGTAGTATTCATACGCATAAAAATAATCACACACGTTTCTTAGTACTCCATAAGAAAAAGAAAGCAGTACTCCCGAATAACGGAGAGAACCGCGGAGAGAAAACGACGCTTATGATAACGTTACCTGCAGATTATGCAGGTGCCCTATATCAAGTGTTATCAGCTTTCGCATGGAGAAAATTAAACTTATCAAAAATCGAATCGCGTCCGATGAAAACAGGTCTTGGAAATTACTTTTTCTTAATCGATGTCGATAAAGCATACGATGACGTATTATTGCCAGGCGTAACGATGGAACTTGAAGCACTCGGTTTTTCTGTTACTGTGCTGGGGAGTTATTCTTCTTATTGGTTGTAAGATGTAGATGGAATGTTGGTGTTTGTCTAATCGTCAATATCATTTCATTGCCTAATATATTTTTTAATAGATTAATAAAATCCCACCTGCAGAAGGTGGGATTCTTTATTTTAACTTCGCAAGACGATCTTCTAATTGACCACGCCAAATATCAGCTAGTTCTGGAACAGCAAGAATCTTCTCGATGCCATCTTTATCTTTTCTATTATGAAAATAAATTTCGTTAGAGAATAAAACAGAAACATTGCTTGATGGACGTTCTAGTAATGTAATTTTTGAATCTTTACGTACAGTACCTTCTTGAAGAACGCGGCATAGGTAGCCAGTAAATCCAGTTGCTACAATACGCGGCAGTATGCCAGGGATGCCAAGGCGTTTTGAAATTGTGCTACAAGGTACGCGCGCTTGTGTCACTTGAATAATCGCTTCACCTAATTTGTATGTATCTCCGATGCAAACATCATGCTCTAACATATTTGTTACGGTAATGTTTTCGCCAAATGCGGAAGCTGGAAGTGTTGTTTGAAATTCTTTTTCCCATAGTGCGTAATGCTCGTGTGAGTACACACAAACTGCGCGATCAGGTCCACCGTGGTGTTTTAAATCTGCCACATCATCACCAAGGAAGCCATCTTTTGATAGGAAAGCTTCTTCGGTAAGTTCTTTACATATACCGGTAATCATTTCTTTATCTTCGCTATATTTCATTTGTTTCGGTTTGCCAATGCTAAAGTGAACGAGTTCAATTCCCATATTTGATCTCCTTTACGATTGATTACAATATTATAGCATTAAAAAAGCACAGAGAATGATAAAAACTCTGTGCTTTACATTAATAAACGAGAAATCCTGCTTTATCCAGTGCCTCACAAGCAGCATCTAATTTTTCTTTAGAATCTGCCTCGATTGTATGTAAGTGAATACCATCTGTTAGTTGTGAAAGATAGGAAGCATTTGTGTTTTCGATTTTTTGTAAATATTGCTCTACATCAAAGCGATTGCTTACCATAATGGAGGCTGTTAAGTCACCGTATACAGGATGCTCAACTTTTACGTCTTTAATCGTAACGCCATGGTCAACAAGCATTGTAAGTTCCTGACGTACTTCTGCTGGTTTATGTTGGCATACAATTACGCGTTCGAAAGTTTGTTGCTTCTCTTGTGGCTTTAAATATAAATAACCTTGAGCAGTCGCAATAATTGGTTCGTTTCGTGCTTTAAGCAAGGAAATATCTTGCACGATAACTTGTCTACTTACGTTCGTCTTTTTCGATAGTTCATTCCCCGATAACGGTTCATTTGCAGCAAGAAGCCACTGGAGGATAAGCTGTCGTCTTTCTTCACCTAAAATCTTTTTTTGTTCATTTTGTTTCATTATGATTTAACACCTCTATAAAATTGATTTCCAATTGTGTGTAGTGCATGAATAGTAGTATCAATTTGATCTTTCGTTGTTTGTTGTCCGAAAGAGAAGCGGACATATTGTTTTGCCTCTTCATACGTTTTTCCAATTGCAAGCATAGTTTTCGAAGGTTCTTGTTTACCGACTTGGCAAGCACTTCCGGTGGAAATGGCGATACCATGGCGATTACATTCTAGCATAGTATATTGACCTTCTATTCCTTTTATTGTAACCCCAACAATATGTGGTAAACAAGAAGTAGAATGACCTTCTACTTCAATTTCTAGCGGAAGTGTTTGTATTTGCTCTAAAAAGTAGGATCGTAACTCTTTAAAACGTAAACTTTCTTCCCATTGAGTTTTTAATATATTTTCAGCAGCTGTTAAAAAAGATGCGATGCCGGGAACGTTCACTGTACCTGGGCGAAATCCTTTTTCGTGAGAAGTTCCTGGAAATACTTGTTCCCAGCGAGTTTGCGGATTTATGTAGCAAGCGCCGACACCTTTTGGTCCGTATATTTTATGTGCTGAAACAGAAAGACTATCAATCCCCATCTCAAAAACATGGATAGGCAGTTTACCAAACGTTTGCACACAATCCGTATGAAATAAAACATTATATTTTTTTAAAAGTGCCCCGATTTCTGTAATGTTTTGAACGGTTCCGATTTCAGAGTTTCCATGCTGTATACTTGCTAGCACAGTATCTTCCGTAATAGCTGCCTCTAAATCTACTAAACAAATGAGTCCATTTTTATCAACAGGAATTTCAGTGATCGTATAGCCTTTTGATTTTAGGGATTGAAAATAACTTCGAATGGATGCATGTTCCATAGGTGTCGTAATAATATGCTTCTTATTTCGGGCATTTAGAAGTGATTGGATTGCAAGATAGTTCGATTCCGATCCACCACTTGTGAAAAATATTCCTTGTTCTTTTCCTCCAATCATTTCCGCAAATGTTTTTCGGCAAACTTGTAATAAAGAAGAAGCCGTTCCTCCAATATCATGTAAACTTTGTTCATTTCCGAAGTATTGCGATGCTGCTTTCATATATGTTTGTAACGCTTCCTCGCTCATAGGTGTAGTAGCTGCATAGTCAAGATATATCATCATGTAAGTTCCTCTCTCTAGTAAGAGTTACATTTCTTTTACTTTTTAAATGGTAGTGAAAATAAGAATTATAAAAAAACTCTTGTCATTATTTTAAAACTATGTAAATATAGGTGTCAAGACAGTTGAAAAGTGTAAAGTAGGAGGCAACAATTATGCCAAGCGCAGATGTCTTAATTATTGGAAGTGGCGTTGCGGCACTTCGTGTTGCAAAAGAGATTTGTCACGAAAAGAATGTGATTATTATCACAAAGGAGACGAAACGTAATAATAATACACATTTAGCTCAAGGTGGAATTGCCGCAGCGGTAGCTACATACGACAATCCTAATGATCATTTTGAAGATACGCTAGTAGCAGGGTGTCATTATAACAATGAAGAAGTGGTCCGTTATTTAGTCGAGGAAGGACCGAAAGAAATTAATAACCTTATTGAAAATGGAATGAAATTTGATGGAGATGAAACAGGTCCTCATCTTGGAAAAGAAGGAGCGCATCGAAAACGTCGTATTTTACATGCAGGTGGCGATGCAACAGGAAAGAATTTATTAGAGCATCTTATTCAAGAAGTAGCTCCATACGTTACGGTAGTGGAACAGGAAATGGTGCTCGATTTTATTATAGAAAAAGATAAATGTGTTGGGGCTTTAACTCGCAACAATAAAGGAGAATTGAAACGTTACAATGCAGATTATACGGTGTTAGCTTCAGGCGGTATTGGCGGTTTATACGCCTTTACTTCTAATGATGAGACGATTACAGGCGATGGACTTGCAATGGTGTACCGTGCAGGCGGAGAGCTTGTAGATTTAGAGTTTATACAATTTCATCCGACGATGTTATACGCGGGTGGGCGTTGTTCTGGTCTTGTGTCCGAAGCTGTTCGCGGAGAAGGAGCTGTCCTTATAAATGGAAAAGGGCAGCGTTTTATGATGGATATACATTCCGAACAGGATTTAGCGCCTCGTGATGTAGTCGCAAGGGCTATTCATGAACAGCTACTTGCGGGTGAAAAAGTGTACTTAAACATCGAAATGATTCAAAACTTTGAACAACGCTTTCCGACCGTGTCATCGATATGTAAAACAAATGGAGTCGATATAAATAAAAAACTTATTCCAGTCGTGCCTGGTACTCATTTTCACATGGGCGGCGTGAAAACGAACTGTGATGGAGAGACGTCTATTCCGAACTTATACGCAGTCGGTGAAGTAGCTTGTAACGGGGTTCATGGTGCAAATAGATTAGCGAGTAATTCATTATTAGAAGGTCTTGTGTTTGGAAAAAGAATCGGACGACACATTTTATCTAGAGAGACAAAAGAAAAGGTGAACATGCTAGCCGAAAAGGAAGCAAAGTTTATCGTTCTGAATCATTTACCGACGAAAGAAGAAATACAAAAATGCATGATGAAATATGTTGGGATTGTGCGAACAGAGCAAAGTTTATCTTATGCGAAGAGATGGCTTAGTAAGTATGGTGTTCGAAATATGATATTACAACATGATGTTCTTACGAATGAAGAGATAACGCTTATTAATATGTTAACGGTTTGTGAGCTTATAGTTGTGTCAGCCTTGCAAAGAGAAGAAAGTATTGGCGGGCATTACCGGAGTGATTATCCAGATAGAAATATAGGAAAGAAAGAGATTGTTCGAGTAAAGAGAAAACGACAACTTGTGTAATGAGGGGAAGAGGGGCTTTATGAACACGATAAAAGTTAAAGAAGCATTAAATCGATTTTTTTTAGAAGATATAGGGGAAAGAGATGTAACATCTCAGCTTATTTTTTCAGATAACTTGCTTTCGAAAGGAACGTTTCTTGCGAAGGATACAGGGGTCTTTGCAGGACGTTTAGTAATTGAATCGGGATTTAAATTAATTGATGAGAGAATTGAAGTAGAGCTTTATAAAAAAGATGGGGACCTTGTAGAAAAAGGCGAAATCATTGCAACTGTGCAAGGTCCAATTGCATCGTTATTAACAGCAGAGCGCGTTATATTAAATGTTATTCAGCGTATGAGTGGAATAGCGACGATGACGCGTAAAGCGGTTCTTGCTTTAGATAGCAGTCATACTCGCATTTGTGATACGCGAAAAACGATGCCAGGACTACGTATGTTTGATAAGCATGCAGTCGTGTGCGGCGGTGGATTTAATCATCGCTTCGGTTTATATGATGGTGTCATGATTAAAGACAATCATATTGCGTTTGCTGGTTCTATTACAAAAGCTGTTACATCAGTGAAAGAGAAGTTAGGACATATGGTGAAAGTAGAAGTAGAAACAGAAACTGAGGAACAGGTGAGAGAGGCTGTTGCTGCTGGTGCTGATATTATTATGTTCGATAATCGCACGCCAGATGAAATCCGGGAGTTTTCAAAAATTGTACCAAGTGCTATCGTTACAGAAGCTTCAGGGGGCATCACAATTGAAGATTTACCGAAATACGGAAAAACAGGGGTGGATTATATTTCACTTGGAGCGTTAACACATTCAGTAAAAGCACTTGATATTAGTTTCAATATTGAAGGATAAGGAAAATGGCTTAGAGGGGAGAAACGTATATGAGTATTTTAGAACAAGTACAGCCAATTGAAACGATGTTACCAGAGCGTTATTACACGATGTCAACGGAAGATATGGAAAAGCGTGTTCGTGAAATTAAAGAGAAAATGGGGAAAATGTTATTCATTCCAGGGCATCATTATCAAAAAGATGAAGTGGTACAATTTTCAGATGCAGCAGGGGATTCACTTCAGCTTGCGCAAGTTGCAGCGAGCAATAAAGACGCAAAATATATTGTGTTTTGCGGGGTGCACTTTATGGCGGAAACAGCAGATATGTTAACGACAGATGATCAAGTTGTCATCTTACCAGATATGCGTGCAGGTTGTTCGATGGCGGATATGGCAGATATTGAACAAACAGAAAGAGCATGGAAAGAGCTCACGAAATTATTTGGAGATACGATGATTCCGTTAACATATGTGAACTCTACAGCTGCAATTAAAGCGTTTTGTGGTCGTAACGGAGGAGCAACAGTAACATCTTCTAATGCAAAGCAAATGGTATCTTGGGCGTTTACTCAAAAAGAACGTCTTGTCTTTTTACCAGACCAACATTTAGGGAGAAATACAGCGTACGATTTAGGTATCCCGTTAGATAAAATGGCAGTATGGGACCCACACACAGATTCATTAGAGTACGATGGGGATATAGAAGAAATTCAAGTAATTTTATGGAAAGGGCATTGTTCTGTTCATCAAAATTTTACAGTGAAGAACATTGAGAGCGTACGAAAAAATCATCCTGATATGAATATTATTGTACATCCAGAATGTTGCTATGAAGTTGTAGCTGCTTCAGATTATGCAGGCTCAACGAAATATATTATTGATATGATTGAATCAGCGCCATCTGGTAGCAAATGGGCGATTGGTACAGAAATGAATTTAGTGAACCGAATTATTCAGCAACATCCAGATAAAGAAATTGTTTCACTTAATCCATTTATGTGTCCGTGCTTAACGATGAACCGAATTGATCTGCCTCACTTATTATGGGCACTTGAAACGATAGAAAGAGGAGAAGAAATTAACGTTATTAGCGTAGATAAACAAGTAACGACAGAAGCGGTTTTTGCATTAAATCGTATGTTAGAGCGTGTGTAAAGCAACGGTATTCCCGTTGCTTTTTTTCATACATATAATCATAACGGGAACGAAATGGGCATACATTGTTTTGAAGAAATCATTGTGGTTCTTTATGCTTATTCCGCTTCGAATGATATTGAAAATCGAAGAAGTGATAAAAGTGAAAAGAAGTTAATGTTATTTAGAAAGAGTTACTTCATGAGATTTGTTACTTATAGATAAGTTATACAGGAGGGGGAAAATTTGAAAATTCATATCGTGCAAAAAGGGGATACCCTTTGGAAAATTGCGAAAAAGTACGGAGTGGATTTTGACACGTTGAAAAAAACAAATACACAACTTAGTAATCCAGATTTAATTATGCCAGGTATGAAAATTAAAGTGCCATCCAAGAGTGTTCACATGAAACAACAGGCTGGAGCAGGTTCAGCGCCTCCAAAGCAATACGTAAAAGAAGTGCAGCAAAAAGAATTTGCAGCAACACCAACTCCGCTTGGAATAGAAGATGAAGAAGAAGTTACGTATCAATCAGCACCAATTACACAGCAGCCAGCTATGCAACAAACACAAAAAGAAGTGCAAGTAAAACCGCAGAAGGAGATGCAGGTAAAGCCGCAAAAAGAAGTACAGGTGAAACCACAGAAGGAGATACAGGTGAAACCGCAAAAAGAGGTGCAAAAAGAACAGCCAATTCAAAAAGAAAAACCAGTTGAAAAACCGTCTGTTATTCAAAAACCACCTGTGATAGAAAAACAAAAACCGGCGGAAAAAGAAAACACGAAGTTTTCGGTAAATGTATTACCGCAGCCGCCACAACCACCAATAAAACCGAAAAAAGAATATAAAATTTCAGATGTAATAAAAAAAGGAAGCGAGTTAATTGCTCCTCAAATTAGTAAAATGAAACCTAACAATATCATTTCTCCGCAAACGAAAAAAAACAATATAGTATCGCCACAAGTGAAGAAAGAAAATGTAGGAAATATAGTATCGCCGCAAGTGAAGAAAGAAAATGTAGGGAATATAGTGTCGCCGCAAGTGAAGAAAGAAAATGTAGGGAATATAATATCGCCACAAGTGAAGAAAGAAAATGTAGGAAATATAGTGTCACCGCAAGTGAAAAAAGAAAATGTAGGGAATATAGTGTCACCGCAAGTGAAAAAAGAAAATGTAGGGAATATAGTGTCACCGCAAGTGAAAAAAGAAAATGTAGGGAATATAGTGTCACCACAAGTGAAGAAAGAAAACGTAGGGAATATAGTATCGCCAAATGTATCGAAAGAAAATGTAGTTATTCCACAAGTCATACCGCCAAATATTCAAATGCCAAATATTCAAATGCCAATCATGGATAACAACCAGCCACCGAATATAATGCCAATCATGGATAACAATCAAATGCCGTGCCAATTATGGATAACAATCAAATGCCGAATATAATGCCAATTATGGATAACAATCAAATGCCGAATATAATGCCAATTATGGATAACAATCAAAAGCACAAAATACA